>DASQLS010000235.1:0-5858 GCA_035629915.1 Candidatus Limnocylindrales bacterium
ACGGTGAGGATGGTGAAGAACACCAGGCCGAACGCAAGCCGGGTGATCGGCACGATGTTCTGGCGCAGCTCACGGATCGGCGTGTCGATGGCGGCGATGAACAGCAGCGGCGGCAGGAAGACGAGCAGCACGAGCTCGGGCTCGAGCCTGATGTGCGGAATGCCGGGAACAAAGGCGAGCGCCAGGCCGCCCAGCACGAACAGGGTCGGATAGGGCACGCCAACCCGCCCGGCGGCCGCGTACAGCACCGCGATCGCAACGAGGATCGCCAGGACGGCTATCAGCGCTTCCATGGTCTGCCGCGCCTAAACGGCCGGCGCGCGGTACTCGCTGATCTCGAACAGGTGACCGTCCGGGTCGCGAAAGAAGCAGCGCGTCTCCGCACCGTGCTCGACCGGCGGAGTCAGGAAGACTGCGCCGCGCTGACGGAGCGTCTCGTAGGTCGCGCGACAGTCGGGGACGCGGATAGTGAACAGGTGGTCCAGCCTGTCGACGTCCGGCGGAGCCGCCAAGCTCACCGTCGGCTTGTCGTCCGTTGGGCCCGAGCCGGTCACCAGCAGCAACCACGAGCCGTTGAACGACAGGACAGCCGAATCACCGCCGTACTCGCGAAATAGCTCGGCGCCGAGCACGCTTACGTACCAGGAGCGCGATCGATCGACGTCATTCACCACCAGGATCTGGGTCAGCGCCATGTCCGGGGTCGGGAAGGTCATGGCCGTGCCGGCCCGGCCTGTTCGGCCTTGGCTCGAAGTCGGGATTCCAGCTCGCCGAGCTCGAAGCGAATCGCCTCGACGCGGAGCAACAGGTCCTCGTTCGCGTCGGGTTCCTTCATCTCCTCGGCGACCTGCTCGGCCTTGACCGTCTCCAGGTTGTTGAGGATGACGGCGATGAACAGGTTCACGACGATGAACACCGCGATCAGGATGTAACTACCGAAGAACAGCCACGCCATCCCGACCTGATCGATGACCGCTGCCTGCAGCTCGAGCCAACCCTCGAGGGTGAGCATCTCGAACAGCGAACGAATGGAGATGCCGAGGTCACCCCAATGCGCAGGATCGATTGTCGCGAAGAGGTTGTAGCCGAGGATTGCGTAGACGTACATCACCAGCCCAAGCAGCAGGATGACGCCAACCATCGAGCCCAGCGAGCGGAGCATGGTGCCGACGATCAGGCGCAGCTCAGGCAGCACGGACACCAGGCGGACCACACGCAGCAGCCGAGCGAGGCGGGCGACCGTGGCAAAGTTGCCACCAACCGGCAGCAGCGAAAGGCCGACGATGACGAAGTCGAAGACGTTCCAGCCGTCACGGAAGAAATTCTGTGGACGCGGCCAATAGGTGATCAGTCGGAGCGTGATCTCGACCACGAATATGGCGCTGATGGCGATGTTCAGCCATTGGAAGGCGTCGGCGTAGCGAGTTACGAGGTCGTCTGAGGTTTCGAGCCCAACGAGCACGGCGTTGATCACGATCACCGTGACGATGAACGTCTGGAAGCGGCCGCTGGCCACTATCTGCCGTGCCCAAGTGACCACGCTCGCACCCTCCTATGTCAGTGATTCGCCGAAACGATGCCCGATTTCGCGCTCGCGAGTCAGGTCGCTTCGTCGAAGCTCGTTTCCCTGACGATCGCGCCGGATCGATCGTAGGTCCGCCACGTGCCCACCTGGCGGCCGTGATCGAACGTGCCGGTGCGCATCAGCGAGCCATCGGCGCGGAAGAACTGCCAGGCGCCGTGCATCGCGTGATCGACGTACGCCCCGCGAAACCGAACGTTGCCGTTGGGATAGTGATCGAGCGCAGGCACGACCACCTCCTTCTCAGCCACCTGCGGATGGTCCCTGCACAGGTAACGGGCGTCAACTCCGCCGGGCCAGCAGATTCCCGCACAGCGATATGAATTGACATTAGTGTGTCACACACAGTATTGTCGCAACAATGAACGAGTCAGAGTTGCTCGACGCACATCGCCAAGAGCTGAGGCGGGGGACCGTGGTCCTTGCCTGCCTGCTGGCCCTGCGCACGCCCGGCTACGGGTACGGGCTCCTCAAGACGCTCGAGTCGGCCGGCATCCCGAGTGATGCGAACACCATCTACCCACTTTTGAGGCGGCTGGAAGAGCGTGGGCTGCTCGAGAGCGAATGGGACACGAGTGAGTCCCGGCCGCGCAAGTTCTACCGGACGAGCGAGCGCGGCGCCGCGCTGGCCGCCCAACTGTTGATCGAGATGAACCAGCTCGACGCCGCGTTGCGCGAGCTGAACGAAGGAGTTCCGAAGGGAGGGTCAAGTTGACCGACAACTCATTGACTGCCCGCTATCTCGCGGCCGTTTTGCGGCATATCCCGGAGCGCCAGCGCGCTGACGTCGAGCGCGAGCTGCGTTCCTCGATTGGCGACGCGATCGACGATCGCGTCGCCGCAGGGGAGGGCATGACCGAAGCCGAGCGATCCACGCTCGAGGGCCTCGGTGATCCCGCACGTCTCGCGGCAAGCCTGACCGGCAAGCCGATGTACCTGGTCGGCCCGGAGCTCTTCCCAACCTATCGCCAGCTGCTAACCCTGTTGCTCAGCGTGGTCGTGCCGATCGTCGGCATCGTCATGGGCGTGCTCGAGCTCGTGAACCAGGGCACGATCGGCGACGCCATAGTCACCGGCGGGGGAGCGGCGCTCAATGTCGCCGTTCACCTCAGCTTCTGGATCACCCTGGTCTTTGCCGTCGCCGAACGCGTCGATTCCACTCGCAAGGCGACCGAGCAGGCCACCGGCGGCCCGTGGAAGCTCGAAGACCTGCCCAAGGTGCCATCCAACCGCATCACGATCGGTGAGATGGCCGGTGAGGTCTTCACGCTGCTGTTCACCATCGGTGGACTCATCGTGCTCCAGAACCTGACCTGGACCGACGCCGCTACGGGGCAGGTTCTGCCGCTGCTCGAGCCGGCGCTGGTCAACTTCTGGCTGCCGGCGCTCGTCGTCGTCCTTGCCGCATTGGTGGTCTTCCACCTGGTCGTGTACACGGTTGGTCGTTGGACGATGCCGCTCGCCGTTGCGCACACCATCCTTGAGCTGGCGTTCGCGTTGCCGGTTGCCTATCTGGCGCTGAACGGAATGCTGGTCAACCCCGCGTTTGCCGCTGCGATCGGCTATCCGCCGCTGGCGGAGGGAGACGGCCCGGTGATGCTCATCCTTGCCGCGGGCGTCGTGATCGTCACCGCGTGGGAGATCTTTGACGGCTTCCGCCGCGCGCGTCGGTCTGCGGTAGCTACCGTGGCTGGCACCGCCTAGCCGTCGTCGGAGGTGGGTTCGGGGAGAGTCGGGTGGTCGGTCGGAAACAAGCCAACCGCGAAGCCAAAGACCGTTTCGCCCCCGCGCGGCAGCTGGGAGAAATCGTGTACGAGGCCTTCTACCCGAGCCCAGAACTCGCGCGCTCGCTCCGGAGGGATCCGGGCGTGGCGGACGAGCGATCGAAGCGTGTCGGCCTCGTGGGCTGCGACGGACTCCGCGGCACCCACGGCCAGTGCGTTGGCATGAACCGCCATCGGAGTCTCACCCGGGCGATTGACCACGCCGACCATGAACAGCCGCGCGGTGCGACCGTAGTAGCGCTCCTCGATGGCCCTCACGCGCCTGGTGCGGACGACGCGCAACATGCCCGCGTCGACCAGAACGCCCAGATGATGGGCAACAGTGCTCTTCGGCCGCTCAAGCGTGGCCGCGAGCTCACTGACCGTGGCCGCTCGCTCGAGCAGCAGCCCAAGGATCGTCGTGCGCAGGGGATTCGCGATAGCTCGAAGCTGGGCGGGGGTGGTCAAGACGATCTTGTCGACAAGGTCGTAGTCGGGAGTGGCTGGCTGCGTATCGTTCGACATATCCGGTATGTTCTATACTACTCGATCATTCGACCAGAACGGTCCGTGCAATAGTCGCAGGTCAACATCTGACAAGGGGAGGATCCACATGGCTTCCGCACCGATCATCCTGGTGCCCGGCTTCTGGCTTGGCGCATGGGCATGGGACGAGGTGGCAGAGTCACTCAGGGCCGACGGCCATGACGTGACCGCGCTCACGTTGCCCGGGCTCGACTCGATCGAGACCGACCGGTCGGCGATCACCAATGCCGATCACGTCGACGCCATCGTCGATGCCGTGAAAGAGGCCGGCAGGCCGGTCGTGCTCGCCGTGCACAGCGGCTCGGGCTACCCCGGCTACGCCGCCAGCGACCGCGTACCCGAGCTCATTGCGCACATGGTCTACGTCGACACCGCACCGGGCATCGGCGCCATGGATGCCGACTTCGCCGATGTCGAAAAGCCGCTGCCGGATCCCGATGAGCTGGCCGCGAACGAAAACCTGACCGGCCTGAGCGAGGAGCAGCTCGCGACGTTCCGAAGCCGGGCGGTGCCCGAGCCGGGCGGCGTTCTACGCCAGGCAGCCGAGCTGACCAATGACGCCCGACTGGATGTCCCGAGCACGGTCATTGCCACGGCGTACACCTCGGACGAGTACAAGGAGTACGCCAAGGAGGGCTATGGCTTCCTGGCCGGCCTGAACGAGGTGCGCAACGTCAGCTGGGTCGATCTCCCGACCAGCCACTGGCCGATGTGGTCCCGACCCAAGGAGCTGGCCGAGATCATCAGCAGGATCGCCGGTTCCTAGCCAGGGACCTTTAGCGAGGACATGAAAAGGGGCCCGAGCCGTGAGCTCGGGCCCCTTCACTTAACCAGCGGTCACACGCAATCGCTGGTTGGTTTGAGCACTGGTGCCGCGGGCCTTTTGTCCGTCTCGCGTCGCCCGAAGCCAATTGCGGCAATGCCCACGGTCTGGCCCAGACCGGGCTTCTCAGATTTGATCGCGCGCATGCTGTGCAGCGCCAGTTCGCGTCGTCGCTCTTCGCCTACGGCGAGAGCTGACGGGTTCATCAGTTCCAACATCTCTCTGCCCCTTTCCTCGACGGTTCTGCGCCGTCACGTCCTTCTATGCCAAGACTCTTCATCTCAACATTCTTCATGTCGGCGCAGAGTAGGCCATAGGTCATTCCATGTCAAGAGACTTAGTGTGGAGAGACTTGACATCAAGCATCCGCGCGATCAACATGCCGGCCATGGCCGATAAGCAGACCGACCATCTCGACGAGCAACTGGACGTCTGGGTGCGCGAGATCCCGGGCCTCGACCGTTTGACCGAGGGGATCGTCGAGCGCATCGAGAAGCTTTCACGCTACTTCAGCCACTCGATGGATACGACGCTCGCCGAATACCAGCTGTCGCATCGAACCTTCCGCGTTCTTGGGCGGCTGCGCTACCAGGGCGCGCCATATCAGCTGTCGGCCGGCCAACTAGCCGAATCGATGGGCCTGTCGAGTGGGGCGATGACCAACAGACTCGACCGCCTGGAGCAGGCCGGCCTGGTTCGACGCCTTCCAGATCCCGACGACCGGCGTGGGGTATTGGTCGAGCCGACGGAAGCGGGACACGCCGCATGGAACCGCGCCGTGCACACGCAGGCGGAGCGTGAGTCACTGGTCGCGTCGGTGCTCACTGAAGCGGAGCGGGAGCGGCTGCACGACCTGCTCCGCCGGCTGATGGGTGCTTTCCCCGACGAGATCCGCGAGGGCGCCAAGCGCGCGAAGGCGAAGGCACATGCCGACGAGGAGTAGCGCTCGCCGCTGACCTGGCGTCGCGTCGCTCGTCAGATCGGCTCGTTTACGCTTGATCGACGATGTTGATCGATGCACATGCGCAGCCCGGGGCCGCACTGGCGGCAGTGCTTGCAACTTATCGCGCGGACGGAACCATTCTCATGTCGCCAGTCTGGTTTCATGCCGACGAGGAATGGGTTGAGATCGTGGTCGCTGAAG
>DASQLS010000236.1:0-10571 GCA_035629915.1 Candidatus Limnocylindrales bacterium
ATTCGTCCTGTCAGATAGGCGGACGAGGCGTTGTCGGAGGCCGACCAAAGGCACGCAGACTCCCTGTCAAGGCCGGAAGGATCGATTGGAGATCGGGCGTCACCATAATAGGGCGTGATCAGGCACGCTGCGCTTGGCGGATTCGCGATCCTTCTGGCCGTCCCGGCCACGGTCGCGGCGCACGGCGTCGCCCCCCAGCCGACGTCGATCTGGAGCGTTTTGCTGGCATGGTCGATCGAGGCCCACGTGCTGCTGCCGTTGCTCGGCCTGGTTCTCGTCTACGCGTGGGCCGTGCGCGAGGTCGACCGCGCCCATCCACATAATCCGGTGCCGCGTTGGCGGCCGTGGGCGTGGTACTCCGGCGTTGCCGTCCTGTTCGTGGCCTTGTCGTCGCCGATCGCGACCTACGACACGACGCTTTTCTCGGCGCACATGGTCCAGCACCTGTTGATGACGATGATCGCCGCACCGTTGCTCGCGATCGGCGCGCCGATCACGCTCCTGTTGCGCGTCTCGTCGGCGGCCACCCGCAGGCGCTGGATCCTGCCTGTGCTGCATTCACGTCTGCTCCGAGCCATCTCGTTCCCGGTCGTGACGTGGGTCATCTTCGCCGCCGTCATGTGGGCGAGCCACTTCAGCCCGTTGTTCGACGCGGCCCTCGAGGACGAGGCGGCCCATCTGTTCGAGCATGCGCTCTTCCTGGGTGCCGCGCTGCTCTTCTGGTGGCCAGTCGTGGGCGCCGATCCATCGCCCTGGCGACTTCCCCACGCCGCCCGGCTGGGCTACCTGATCATCGGCCTGCCGTTCAGCTCGTTCCTGGGGCTGGTCATCTTCTCGGCGCCGGGCGTTCTCTATTCGCACTACGAGACGCTCGTCCGACCTTGGGGCCCGACTCCGCTCGAGGACCAGCAGCTGGCCGGAGCGATCATGTGGGGCGGCGGCGACCTGCTCTTCCTGGGCGCTCTGATCCTTGCGCTATGGGTCTGGCTGCGCGCCGAGGAGGTCGAAGGCCGCCGCGCCGATGCCAAGCTCGACCGCGACGCCGCCACGGCTCGCCGTGCCGCTCCTACTGCCACTCCCCAGCCGCCCGGAGACTGAACCATCGGACCGAGTGGGACCTATGCGCCATTCAGTGACGCAAACGTCCGTCCAATCCAACGTCGGGCTCTCCGTTGACCTCGATATGGCCGTTCCGCCCTTGATTGCGCCACGCCCTGGCCCAGATCGCGCTTGAAGTCCCCTGAACCACGCCGAGCAGCGATCTCGCACGTTGCCGGCGGACGGTTGAGCCGCTGGATGGTGCACCGCAGGGCAATCGCCAGGCAACCACGCAGTAATCAGCTTGGCTCACGATTTGAAGATGGCGACCCGTGAAACGCGCCTTCAGCGCGCTGCCTGGCGAGCTCACGACCTGGCGTCGCGACTCGGTGGCGAAATCCGAACGGCGCGCATCACAGCCAACGCAAGCCAAAGAGCTGTTGCGCGGGAATTGGGATGGTCTGCCTCTCGCTATCGCAGGTTCGAGTCAGATCGCCTGGGCATCGCCTCCATCCAAGAGTTGTGCCAGGTAGCGGCTGTGCTGGGGTTGGAGCTTGGGGCGGGCCTGCATCCAGTAGGGGATGGTTTGGTGGATCGTGGCCATCGGGCGCTGATAGAAAGATTCAGGTCGCAGCTCGGCGATGCATGGCAGGTGGCGGCCGAGGTGCCGCTCGCGATTGCCGGAGACCAACGATCCTGGGATCTGTTGTTGAGGATCCCGGATCAACTCGTCGGCGTCGAGGCGGAGACAAGGATGCGTGATGAGCAGGCTCTGGCGCGGCGCATCCGCCTGCGCGAGCGTGACGGTGGAGCGGACGTGGTCTTGGTCGTTCTTAGCGACAGCGCCCACAACCGGGCCGTCGCCGGCGAGTTGCGGCGAACCCTCGGCCCGAGTTACGCGACTGGTCCGCGCAGGATCCTTACCGCGCTGAGAAGTGGTCTCGCCCTTCCGGGCTGTGGTGTCGTTCTGGTTTGAGGTCGAGTGCGGCGCGGCAGGCGGCGATCTCTTCGTCGACGAATGGATCGGCTGTGCCGGCCGCGGCGTGCTCCTCGGCTAGCGACAGCTGGATCGTCAGTGCCTCGTCGACGCGGCCGAGCGCTCGCAGCGTGCGCGCCACGCACCAGCGAGCAACCTGGATATCGGCCGTCTTGCCGTGCTCTCGGCGCGCATCGAGCGCCTCCTCGAATTCGCTTAGCGCCTCGTCATAGCGGCCCGCGTCGAACGCGGTCCAGCCGATGTTGTTGAGCAGCGACGCACGCCACTGGCGCGCGCGAGGATCATCAGATGAAGCGGCAAGCTCGAGCGCGCGCCGGTTCAGCGCGTCCTGCTCTTCGGGGGGCACGACGATCGCGACCATGTGCAGCGCGTCGATGGCGAGCTGATCGAAGCCCGACTCTGTCGCAGCTTGAAACGCCGACTCGAACAGCGCTCGCGCACCGGCCGGATCACCCTGCATGTTCACGACGCGGCCGCGCTCCAGGAGGACGCGAACATTCATCTCTGGGTCTTCGGTTGGCTGCACTTCGAGCACAAGGAGCGCATCGTCGTAACGTCCCTCGAGGCCATGGGCACGCGCCAGCTGGGTTGCCAAGACGTCGCGAGTCTGGGTAGGGGCCTCGCGCGCTGCCTCCCAAATACGGCGGCTGCTGGCTGCCAGGTCGTCGAAGTCCCAGAGCGAATCGATGAGCTCCTGATTGGCCTGTGCTCGGGCGATCGGGTCCGAGCTCAGAACGGCAGGAAGACGAAGACGTCGAGGATGATCAGCGCGAACAGCGCGGTCAGGTAGGTGATCGAGTACTTGTAGAGCCTGACCGCTCGGGCGTCTGTTCCGTCGCGCCACATGGCCACCGCCTGAAGGATGAACAACCCGCCGAGCACGAGCGCGCCGGCCAGGAAGACGAGGCCCATACCGGCCACGGCGAAGAAGACGAGCGTGAGACAGACCATCAGCACCGAGTAGAGCGCGATGTGTTTCGTCGCTTCCTGCACGCCGTGCGTCACCGGCAGCATCGGCACCTGCGCCGCCGCGTAGTCACGCCGCAGCCTCATTGACAGTGCCCAGAAATGCGGCGGCGTCCAGTAGAAGACGATCGCAAACAGGAACAGCGCGGGCAGCGCGATGTCGCCTGTCACCGCGGCCCAGCCGATTACCGGTGGCAGTGCCCCGGCGGCGCCGCCGAGAACGATGTTCTGGGGCGTCGAGCGCTTGAGCAGCATGGTGTAGATGACGACGTAGAAGGCCATCGCGATCAGGGTCAGGAACGCGGCGACGAGGTTGACGAAGAACGCCATGACGGCGAAGGCGAGTACGCCGAGCAGCAGACCAAAGACGAGTGCGTCTTCGGGGTTGACCTCATGAGCGGGCAGCGGCCGGCGCCGGGTGCGCGTCATGAGCAGGTCGATATCGCGATCGATGTAGCAGTTGATCGCGTTGGCGGCGCCGGCCGCCATCGTTCCTCCGACGAGCGTCCAGAAAACGAGATCGAGCGGTGGGATGCCGCGCGCGGCGAGGACCATCGCCGGGACCGTCGTCACCAGCAGCAGCTCGATGATGCGCGGCTTTGTCAGCGCGACGTACGCGCTCACCCGATCCTTGAGCGTGGTTGTCGATGGCGATCCGGATCCATCGGCCCCCGATGCCGCAGTCGGCTCCGATTCCCTGCCGCCGGCCGATGCGGCCTCCGTGCGCGTCGCGAAGAAGCTGATGAACGCTGCACCGGCGACCAGCGCCCAGATCGCGGCCCCGAGGGCGAGGTGGAGCGCCACTGCCCAGGCGGCGAGTGTCGTCGTGATCTGTAGCGCGCCGACGACAACCTGGACGGCGTACAGCGCCGCAGCCGTGCCGACCAGGCCGAGGAGTGCTTCACCGCCCGGAACGGGTAGTCCGCCGCGACGCTCGGCACGCACCGCGCGCCAGATGACCACCGTCGTGACGAGCATCAGCACGCCCACGAATGCGGCGACGACGCGGTGCAGGAAGTGGGCCATCTGGAGTGCGGCGACGGTCGGGTCGGCTGAGAAGGTGGGCAGCAGCTGGCCGTTGAAGAGCGGCCAATCAGGGAACACGAGCGCCGATCCAGTGGCAGTGACCTGCGACCCGAACAGCATCAGGGCGTAGATGGTTGCGGCCGTGAACGAGATCAGCAGCGTCATGCGCTGACTCGCGCCGCGCGCGGGCAGGGTGGCCGGGTAACGCGCGCGAACGGCGACGAACGTCAACAGCGCCAGCAGCACCAGCGCGGTCGCGAGGTGGGCCGTGACCCACTCGCCGGCGTTGTTGGTATCGACGGTGATCTTGCCCAGATACGCCTGGAAAGCGGTGAGCGCCACGGCCAACAGGCTGGGCACCACGATCGACAGCTGGCGGCGGTGATGGCGCAGCGCCAAGAAGGCGACGCCGAGGACGAGCAGGCCGACGATGACCGCCACTCCCCGGTGGATCCACTCGATCCACGCCGCGTTGTCACCGAGTGGCGGAATGAGCGCCCCGTGGCAGGTCGGCCAATCCGGGCAGCCCATGCCGGAGCCGGTCGAACGCACGATGGCGCCGATCACGATGAGCAGGTAGGTGGTCGCCGCTGTGATCAGGGCGAGACGCTGGAATCGGGTCATCAGGGCGCTTCGATTGTAGGCCGAGATCCGCGCGATGACGCACGACGACCAAGTGCCGCGATAAGTGGTAATCGATCGATCCGCGCTATCGTGAACGTGATGATCCCCAGAACCCCTGTGCGCGTCTTTGCGCTTGCCTTTGCTGTCCTGTTCTTCGTCGCCGCGTGCGGCGGTCCAGCCGCGCCGACGGCTTCGCCCAGTCCTTCCGGACCGGTCTCGTACGAGGGCTGGCCGCCCGCGG
Source organism: Candidatus Limnocylindrales bacterium (assembly GCA_035629915.1). GTDB lineage: Bacteria > Chloroflexota > Limnocylindria > Limnocylindrales > CSP1-4 > JALYGJ01. The sequence continues at coordinate 4,893 of DASQLS010000236.1, forward strand.
CGAGCTACGAGCTGATCCCGATCCCGGTTTCGTCCGAGCTGGTCGTCGGCCCCAACAGGCTGCTGGTCAACCTGATCGACAACGCCAACGAGCCAATCGCAGCCGAGGATCGGCCGGTCACCTTCCGGCTGTTCGATCTTGCCCAGGACGACGCCACGGCCAAGAGCGAGACGGACGCGACTTACATGCCAACGATCGAGGGCCGTCCGGGCCTCTATCGCGCACAGGTCGAGTTCGACCGAGCCGGCGATTGGGGCCTCGAGGCGGTGACGACCGAGCCCGACGGCAGTCAGCGCACCGGTCGGATGATCTTTGCCGTTCGCGAGTCCGGCAGCACGCCGGGAATCGGCGATCCAGCACCGGCCTCGGACACGCCAACAGCCGCCACCGACGCCGAGGTCGCCGCCATCTCGACCGACGACGACCCCGATGCCGACTTCTACCGCCTGTCGATCGCCGACGCCCTCGAGGCCGACCAGCCTTTCGTGGTCGCATTCGCCACGCCCGCCTTCTGTCGCACCGCGACGTGCGGGCCGACGCTCGACGTCGTCAAGGCGGTGGCGGACTTCCACAAGGACCGCATCAACTTCGTCCACGTCGAGCCCTACGAGCTGGAGGCGGTCGACGGGGGGCTCCAGCCGGTGCTCTCGGACCAGAATCTGCCCATCTCAGTGCCGGCGACCAACGAGTGGGGCCTGCCAACGGAGCCGTACGTCTTCGTTGTTGACGCCGCGGGCAATATCTCCGCCAAGTTCGAGGGCATCGCCGCAGCCGACGAGCTCGAGGCAGCGCTGGAGTCAGTCGCGGGCGACGGCTAACCTCGCTCGATGAGCGTGTATTCGGCCGATGAGGCCGCTCATCGGGCCGGCGTCACCCGGGACTACATCGAGAGCCTGATCCAGTTGGGGCTGCTCAAGCCCGACCCGAGCGGAATGTTGTCAGATGGCGATGCGCGCCGAGCCGCCTGCATCGAAGCAATGAACCGAGCGGGTGTGCCGCGTGAAGCGCTCTCGGCCGGCGTCGCATCGGGTTCAGTGGCGCTCGATTTCCTGGACGATCCCGTCTACGAACGATTCGCTGCCACGAGCGACGAGACATTCGCCGAGCTTGCCGGTCGGACCGGGATCGCGATCGAGATGCTTGGCATCATCCGCGAGTCGCTCGGTTCTCCGCCGCCCACGCCGGACGACTATGTCCGCGAAAGTGAGCTGGCCATCGTTCCGTATGTCGATATCGCGTCGCGTGCCGGATACGCACCCGACGCAATCGAGAGCCTTCTTCGTGTAGCGGGCGACAGCATGCGCCGGATTGCCGAAACCGAGGGCGGCCTGTTCTACAGAGACATTCTGAGCCCGGCTCTGGCCCGGGGACTGAACACGCCCGATCTCGAGACCGATGACATGCGTCGCCTCAACAACGAGACAGATACCTCGATCGTCGCCCTGTACCACGGTCAGCAGGCGCACGCGTGGCTACGAAACGTCGTCAACGGCGTCGGCAGTCTGCTCGCCAATGCTGGCTTGCATGCTGCGTCAGAACGCCAGCCTGCGATCTGCTTCCTTGACATCACCGGCTACACCCGGTTGACGCAGGAGCGTGGCGACGCGGCCGCGGCGAAACTCGCGGAGAACCTCTCACGCATCGTCCAGCGGACCTCGGCCAGCCACAACGGAAAGCCGGTCAAATGGTTGGGTGACGGTGTCATGGTCTATTTCGAGGATCCAGGTCAGGCCGTTGCTGGCGCGTTGGACATGGTCGCGGCGCTCCGCGAGGCGGGCCTTCCGCCGGGCCACGTCGGCATCGCCACGGGCGAGGTCATCTTTCAGCAGGGCGACTACTACGGTCAAACGGTCAACCTGGCGGCGCGCATCGCCGATTTCGCGCGGCCCGGTGAGGTGCTCGTCTCTGCCGCCGTGGTCGAGGCGGCGCAGGGACGTGGCCTGTCGTTCACCGGGCTCGGACCCGTCGAGTTGAAAGGCGTTGCGGAGCCGATCGACCTGGCTACGGCGGCTCGTTCAGTTTGATCTGAGTCCGCTCGCACCGGGCGCAACTAGTGGCAAGCTCGCCGCGCAGCCCGGACAGGATGACTCGCCGGCCTCGTAGGTCGGCAGCGAAAGCGACCAGAGTGCGTCGGCGCGATAGCGGCGGCCCGTCGTCGGCGACTCCACCTCGTCGAGTGCGCCGGAGCGATCGACGATCACCGTCGCGAGTACCAGTTCGCCGCCGGTCGCCTCGATGAGCGGCACCATCTCAAGCAGCGACGCGCCGGTCGTGACAACGTCGTCGACGAGCAGCACCCGCTCGCCGGGCTCGATGGTGAAGCCGCGCCGAAGCTCGCGCCGCGCGGTACCGGCGGCGTCGGTGACCTGTTCGGCGAAGAAGCCGCGCACACCGAGCTGACGCGCGACCTCGTAGGCGAGGATGACGCCGCCGGTGGTCGGCCCGACCACGACATCGATGCCCGCCGGGCTCGCGCTGCGAGCGCGATTGGCCATCAACGAGCACAGCTCGGCCACGCGCTCCGGCCACTGGAGGACCTGGAACTTCTCGATGTAGCGATCGCCGTGGCGGCCGCTCTTGAGCTTGAAGTGGCCCTCTCGATAGGCGCCCGACTCGGCGAAGAGCTGCTCGACTCGCGCGGCAACGGTTGCGGCGTCCGTCATGGTCGGTACTCGACTCCCTTGACGCTGGGCTTGCTGCGCCGCTCCGGAAGCGCGGCGCCGACCACGTCGCGATGCGAGCCGTGGCCGTTTGCCGTGCACCACGCGCCCAGCTCATCAACGAGCCGCATCGGCAGGACCGGATCGGCGAACACCGCCGTGCCAACCTGGACGGCTACCGCGCCGGCGAACAGGAAGTCGAGCACGTCATCGAGCGAGCCGACGCCGCCGATCGCGATGATCGGCAGCTTGACCACCTGGGCGACCTCGTACACGACGCGCAGCGCCACGGGCTTGAGTGCCGGACCCGAGAGGCCGCCATAGACGTTGCCCAACAGCGGCTTGCGCCGGTGTCGGTCGAGGGCCATGCCGGGCAGCGTGTTGACGGCGCTGATCGCGTCGGCGCCGCCGTCTGCGATCGCCTTGGCGATGCCGCGCACGTCGGTCGCCGCGGGCGAGACCTTGACGATCAGCGGCAGATCCGTCGCTCGGCGCACCGCGGCGGTGACCTCGCCGGCGGCGCCGGCATCGAGCGCGAACTGCAGGCCGCCGGCGCCGACGTTGGGGCACGAGATGTTGAGCTCGATGCCGGCCACGCCGGGATGACCGTCGAGCTTGCGCGCGACCGCCACGTAGTCGTCGACAGATTCGCCGGCCACATTGACGATCACCGGCACGGTCCACGTCGCCCAGCGATCGGCGTATTTCTCGATCACGGCCTCGACACCGGGGTTCTGCAGGCCGATGGAGTTGAGCATCCCGGCCGGTGTCTCGGTCACTCGCGGCGGTGGATTGCCGATGCGCGAGTGGAGCGTCGTTCCCTTCGAGAAGATCGCGCCGAGGCGGTTGACGTCGACCACGTCGCCGTATTCGACGCCGTATCCGAACGTGCCGGACGCGACCGACAGCGGGTTGGTGAGCACCAATCCACGCCCGAGATCGACCGACAGGTCCACGTCGAGCGCCGCCTCCCGGTCAACCGTTGTAGGCGCGCGTCCTCCGATCAACGCCAACCCTCCCAGACGATCTCGTCTGCGGCGAACACGGGTCCCTCGCGACACACCCGCTGCGGCCCGTCGACGCCCATCATCACGCATCCCAGGCACGCTCCGACGGCGCATCCCATGTTCTGCTCCATAGACACCTGCAGCCACGCGCGGCGGCGCGCCTGAGGCGATCCGAGCGGCGCTGCCTTCGATCCGCGACCGCGCCGCGGACCGAGCTGGGCCACGCCCATTCGAGCGCGCCGCCCGGCCGCGAGCGTCGAAAGCGCCGCGAGCATTGCGTGGGGACCGCAGGCGAAGCATTGGTCGGCCCAGCCCTCGAAGCGGCTGACCAGCTCGGTCACTCGGCCGTGGTGGCCGAAGCTCCCGTCATCGGTCGCGACGACGTACTCGACCTCGTCGGGCAGGAGCGAGCTGGGATAGACCTCGGCCGCCGACGCGGCGCCGAACAGCATCACCACGGCGCGGCCGGCGGCGAGCGCCTCGTCGGCGAGCGATCGAACTCCGGCCATGCCCAGGCCGCCCGCAACGAGCAGCAGGTTGCGCGCCCTGGGGTCGACCTCGAAGCCGCGACCGAGCGGCCCGAGCATTTCGGCCGTCTCGCCCGCCTTCATCCGCCCCAGCCAGGCGGTGCCGACACCGGTCACCCGGAAATGGATCGTCACCTGGCCGGTGGATCGGTCGAACGTGTTGATCGAGAAGGGGCGGCGCAGGACGAGGCCCGAGTAGTCGGGCGTGCGGACATGGACGAATTGGCCGGCCTGCGTGCCGGCCGCGAGCCATGGCGCGTGATAGGTCTGGAGGAACTGGCCGGGCAGGAACTCGCGGCTCTCGAGCAGCTCTGCGTCGAGCAGCCTCACGCTACGGCGCGGTCAGTCCCGGTGCGTCGCTCAGACGGGCTCTTCCTCGTCCTCGACGTCGTCGCCGGTCTCACCGACAACTGCCGGGAACGACTCGGCAAGTGCCTCAGCCAGGTCGCCGAAGATGTCGGTCGGATCGTAGAACTCGACCATGTCGTCCGGCGACGACAGCCGGCGCCAGGCGCCTTCACCCGCATCGCCGTCCTCGACCTCGCGCTCGGGAACGACCTCGGCCTCAAAGTGGCCGTTGCGCTTCAGCCAAAGGCGCTCGTCCTCGTCGTCGAGCACCATCAGATCGCCGACGAACGACGAGAGATCCTGGGCGACGGTCTCGAACTGCTCGATCAGCCGCGCTTCGGTGTGCTGGCTGCGCTCCTGGAAGGTGAGCGCCAGGTCGTACAGCCGTCGAGCGGCCTCCTCGGGACCCTGCGGCTGCTCGTCGAACTCCTGGGCGCGTGCCCATTCGTCGGCCGCTCCCGCGTAGCCCTCCTCGGCGACGGTGTCGCCACCGATGCCCACGCCGACCGTCTCGTCGGGCGCGATGCCGGCCACGTCCATCAGGTCGTCGGCGGCGGTCGGCTCGTCGGGCAGGCCGGCCTGCTCGCGCGCGGCCTCGGCGAACGCGGCGAAGATCTCGGCCGGGTTGTACAGCTCGACCAGCTCGGCGGCACTCTCGATGACCTCGGTCTCCGAGCGCCACTCCCCGGTGATCTCATCCTGGTAGCGAGTTCGGGAGCGGAAGCTCGAATCGGGCGCGATCGACAGGTAATCGGGGTCCTCGTCGATGAGCACCATCCCGCCGGCCTGCTTGATGCGGTCGCGGTTGGCGTCGAGGAAGCGCTTGAGCTGCTCGGCGGACGCAACGAGGAAGCTGTTGCGCTCCATGCTGGCTTCGGCGGCGATCTCACCCAGGGCAGAGTTCTGGTTCATCTCTCCTTTTCCTCCTTGCCCTTGGGCAGTGTCCTCACTCGGTAGTTGTCTGCGCATCGACATGGCCCGCTCACTCTCCGGCTACGGGTGGTATTCGAGATCGGGTCCCATCCGCTCGCGGAGGAACATGGAGTGGTGGCGCTCGAACATCCATTCACCGGCGCGATGGCCGATGGCACGCGAGCGCTCGTCCGATTCGAGCTTGTCGATCGTCCCGTAATCGGG
>DASQLS010000237.1:0-5343 GCA_035629915.1 Candidatus Limnocylindrales bacterium
CAGCTGCTGCAGGCGATCCACGACGAGCTCGGGTCACACCTCAAGCTGATCTATTTCAACGATCCGCAGATGATCGCCGAGGGTCTATCGCGCAAGTTCGCGAACCACAACGACCACATCCATGTCCGGCTGTGCGAGCCCAGCCATGCGCTCAATCGCTACGTCTGCTGAAAGCGTGCCGGATCGAACTCGCGGACCACGGTCTCCGAACTGAGCATCTGATCTGCGACCAGCATGGCCGAGGCCGGGCCGGTCGAGATGCCCCACGGACCGTGCCCTGCGCATACGAACAGGCCCTCGACGCCAGGAACCGGCCCGATCAGTGGCCGACCGTCGAATGACAGGGGACGCGCACAGGCACGGACGCTGGTCACCCGGGCCGAGCTGAGCGCGGGCACGAACCGCGTAGCCCGCTCGAGGATCGCGGGCGCCTCTTTGCCGGGCTCTGGCTGGCGCTCGGCGAAGATCGAGCCAACGCTCGTCGCGCCCGCCGCAGAAACGATGCTGAACAGCCGCTCTGCGCCCTCGCTGCCGCTGTCGATGCCGAGCTCCTCGATGACGTGCCGCGGCGGATCGGCGAGCTCGACACCGGCAACCACGCCCCACAACGACCGGATTGGTGGCGCGTCGATCCAGCGCGTCACGAGCTCGCTCGTCCACGGACCGGCAGCGAGCAGGATCTGCCCCGCCGACCGGCGCTGATTGCCGATCCTTACACCCGTCACGCGACCACCCTCGACGATCGGCTGCGCCTCCACGCCGATCTCGATCAGCGCACCGGCAGCCCTGGCACGCTGCGCGAACGCCAGCGTCGCCGACGCGGGCGCGACCGGATAGCCGGTCTCCAGCCGGCATGCGCCGAGATCGGGTGCCAGCTGAGGCTCGAGCCGCTGCACCTCGCCAATGCCAAGCACCTGCGGCCACAGATCGGGCGTCGTCTGGGCAATCTCAAGTGCGACCGTCGCTACGGCGGCCTGATCGCGACTGACGATAAGCAGCCCGGTTGGCTCGTCTTCGAAGGGGAAGCCGAGGTCCATGTCAGCCAGCTGGCGGTAGTGCTCGACGGTCGCCCGGTAGAGCACGCCCAGCGGCAGGTCGAGCGGGCGCTGGACAGCGCCCGAGTTGCGTCCCGATGCTCCTGCCGCGAGCTCGGCGCGCTCGAACAGGGTCACCGAGGCGCCGGCTTCAGCCAGGAATGCCGCCGCGCTGGTGCCGATGATGCCGCCGCCGATGATGACGACGTCCGGAACACTCATCGACTGCACAGGATCGCGCCGAGGGTCCCGCGCCGAGTGGCGCTAGACTCGTGCTCAGTCGGGCTTATCAGACGAGGAGTTGCCGTGGAACTGCTGGATCGGATCGATGCGTTGATCGACGGTCGCCATCTGCTCACCCACCCCTTCTACACCAAGTGGGCCGAGGGCACGCTGCCGCGCGAGGCGCTGCAGGAGTATGCCCGCCAGTACTACGCCTTCGAGTCGGCCATGCCGCGCTTCCTGTCGGCGATCCACTCGCGCACCGAGAGCGCCGAAGTCCGCCAGCACCTGCTCGACAACCTGTGGGACGAGGAGCACGGCCGCGACAACCACGCCGAGCTTTGGCTGCGCTTTGCCGAGGGCATCGGGGTCGATCGTGACGACGTTCGATCGGCTCAGCCGAACAACGCCACGACCGCACTGGTGGACACCTACAAGGAGCTCAGCAGCCAGGGATCCGTCGCTGAGGGTGTGGCCGCGCTGTACGCCTACGAGCGCCAGGTGCCGCAGGTCGCGGGATCGAAGATCGATGGCCTCAAGCGCCACTACGAGCTGGACGACAAGCGTGCGCTGGCATTCTTCATCGTTCACGGCGAGATGGACATCGAGCATTCCGGCGCCGAGCGCGAAGTCCTCGGTCAGCTCGCCGTGGATGCCGACCCGCAGCCGATCGAGGCGGCGACCAGCCGTGCCCTCGAGGCGTGGTGGAACTTCCTGACTGCCGTCGACCGGCCCGCCGCGGTCGCCGCCGCCTGAACGCGGCGGCCGACTGAGGCCGCGTCAGGCAAAAGAAAACGCCGGGCTCCCGGGCCCGGCGGCAAAGTGGACGACGAGCGGACGGGTCATCTGAACCTTCCGGCTCTGGCTGGGGCGCTGCCATGGCCCGCCGTCCACCAGAGGCATGATCTACGACTCGTCAATAGGCGTTTGCTGTGAGGCGCGTCGCGTTAGCAACCTGAAACGCGGCCCTTGGTGAGACTTTGGACGATCGCGTGACGAGTTGCTCAAGAGTAGGTCGATGTACGACCGTGACTCGTTCGAAGACCGTGAGCCGTTCGACGACGGCGAGGTCGAGGACCAGCCGATGACCACCGGCGACGTGGCCCACAACCCATCGGTTCAGGCAGGCCTGGTGCTGCTGCTGGTTCTGCTGGCGCTGCTCGTTCTGTGGTTGACCTGGACGCTGATCAGCAGGTTCTGATTGGTCGGCTCTCGCTGTCCTAGCTGCCGTGGCGGTAGCGCTGGGCCGCTTCAGCACGATTGCGCACGCCAAGCTTGTGCAGGATGTTGCTGACGTGCGTCTCGACCGTGCGCGGTGAGATGGTCAGCGCGTTGGCAATCTCACGATCCGTCAGACCGTCGGCAAGCATCGCCAGAACGTCGTTCTCGCGCGGGCTGAGCCCCATCAGCTCGCCTTCAATGCCGGACACATTGCGGCCGCGCCGCGCCGCGTCTGCGAAATAACGCAGTGCCGTCGCGGCGAAGCGGCGTGACATGGCCAGCTCGCCGCGTTGCGTACCGCGCAACGAGCGCAGCAGCGCCTCGGGGCTGAGGTCCTTGGTCAGATATCCGGCCGCGCCGCGCGCGACCGCCTCGAGCAGGTCGCGTTCGGAGCTCGACACGGTCAGCATCACGATCTTGGTCTGCGGCAGGCGCGGCCCGAGCTCCTGCACGAGCTGGATGCCGTTCATGCCCGGCAGGTCGATGTCGAGCAGCAACACGTCCGGCTTCAGCACCGGCGCCAGGGCGAGCGCCTCCTGGGCGTTGGCCGCCTCGCCGACGAGCTCCACGTCGGGGGCGCTGATCGCCTGGCGCACGGCCGAGCGAACCAGCGCATGGTCGTCGACCAGCATCACGCGCAGCTTGCCGTCGAGCTCGCTCATGTCACCCTGACCCTCATGCCGGCACCGTGGTCTCGTGGATCGGGACCGACAGGTGCACCGACGTGCCGCCGCTCGGCTCCGAGATCACGCGCAGGTCGCCGCCCATCAGCCGTGCCCGCTCCTTCATGCCCTGAACTCCGAGGCCATCGCCACTCGTCTCCTCCGGTCGGAAGCCTCGCCCATTGTCGACGATGTTGAGCTCGAACAAACCGTCATCTACCTGCGCGCTGACGCGCACAACTGTGGCATCGGCGTGCTTGCCGACGTTGGTCAGTGCTTCCTGTAGCACGCGCAGCATCTCGACCTGGGTGCGCGGTGGAAGGGCGGTCGGCAGGTCGGCGGCGGAATAATCGGTCCGCACGCCGGATCTGCCGGCGAAGTCTTCCACGACCCGCGCGATGTGCTCATCAAGCCCGCGTTCGCGATCGTCCCCGGCGCGCATCGTCAACACCGCCTGCCTGGCCTCTGATATTGCCGAGTCAAGCGCCTGGGTCACCTCGCTGGCCAGCGGCAGCTGGTCCTCGGGCACGAAGGCGACCAGGCGCTCGTGCTTGAGCTTGGCAAACCACAGGTCCTGCGCGAGACCGTCATGCAGCTCGCGCGCGAGCCTGGTGCGCTCCTCGAGCGTGGCTCGCTCGGCCTCAGATAGACGCATCCGATCGAGCGCGGCATAGGCGCTGCGCAGCGCGCGCAGGTCGGAGCGCGACTCGGCGTTGATTCCCAGCAGCAGCACACCGAAGGCGGCCAGCCGGAGCGCCTCGCTCGTCGTGACCAGGCCGCCGTAGACACCGGGGTAGAAGTAGAAGTGGATCTCGGCGAAAGCGCCCATCAACATCGCGACGGCGAGGTAGCCGTCAAAGATCGGGCCGTCGCGCAGGTATGAGCGGCGATAGAAAAGGGTGCCGGCGAGGAACGCGATCGTGCCCGCGCCCTGGATAAGCACGGCAATGCTGGTCACCTCGAGTGGCCCGGAGAAGCGCGGCTCCTCGCCCAGCTGCTCAACCGCCTCCGGGGTGATGTACGCCGGGAACAGCTCGTACAGCGCCGGCAGCTGCTCGCGGATCACGTAGCCGGTGAGCATGAACACGGTGATGAGCACGACCGGCACGAGCAGCGTGCGCCGGACTCGGGGCTGGCGGTGGATGAGATTGATCGCGGCCGCTCCACCGATGAGCAGGATCACGCCGGTGGCGAGGCGCGAGATGGCAGCGACGAAGATCGGCAGCTGCTCCGGCTCCGCGCCGAGTGAGAGCCCGAACTGGCCCTCCACCTTGATAACGACCACGACGACATTGAGCACCGCCACCCACGCAACGAGCAGGAAGGCGCTGCTCTGGAACAGGCCGGCGAGGCGGCCCGACTCGCGGTAGCGCGCGAGGGACAGCGCGGCCAGGCTGCCGGCCGCGAGGGCGGTGAGCGAGTTGATCGAGACGTCCGCCGAGCGATCGAGCAGCGCGAAGCTGATCGACGGGTCGTACACGAACGCGGCCGTGACGCCGAGCAAAGCAAGCGCCGTGACCACGAGGATCAAGTCCAGCCGGCGCACTGCGAGCCGGTCGCGTCTGTCGCGCAACCGTTCCATCTGCCGATGATAGGTCTGCCAGCGTGCCACGCCGCTCAAGAAAAGCCCTCCGGAAAGGCCCCGGATAAAAGACTAGAGCCGGACCGCGCCCCAGCGCCGATCCGGCTCACGTCATCGCTCGTCCGCACACCCCGCCGTGTAAGGGTGGCGACTGAGCTGCAATGTTTTGGTCTTGACCGCGGCCAGCCACTGGCTGCGACAACGCATACGATGCGACATACGGGTCGGCGCGAATATCCGGACAGTTACGGAATTGAGTACGGAGCCTGCACTCCGTACTCGCGCCAGCGATCGGGTCCGATCTACGGGTCGGGAGACGTGCGCGCGGTGCAGCGATCCTGGTGACGGGGTGTTTGTTCGTGCGCGGAATGCGGCCTGACCAGAAGGCTCCCGAGTGGCAGGTCTGGCTTGCGTTGGGCATCGTCTACATCGTCTGGGGATCGACCTACCTCGCAATCCGTGTGCTGGTCCAGACGATGCCGCCACTGCTCTCCGCCGGCGTCCGGCACGTCGTTGCCGCCGCGATCATCTTTGCGTTGCTGGCGCTGACGCGTGGCTCGGGCGCGCTGCGCCTGACCCGCGCCGAATGGCTGGGCGGCGGGCTGGTCGGCCTGCTGCTGCT
>DASQLS010000238.1:0-31688 GCA_035629915.1 Candidatus Limnocylindrales bacterium
GCCGATGCGTTTCCGGACCCGTGGCTCCGCCTCTACGCGCTGAAGGCGAACGGCCTGCCCGGCCTCGTGCGCGAGATCCTTGCCGCGGGCTTTGTCGCGAGCGCCGTCTCGCGTGGCGAGCTGGAACTCGCCGAGCGTGCCGGCGCAACTGCCGATCGAATGGTTCTCGAAGGAATCGGCAAGACCGATGCCGACCTCGTCAACGCCGCGCGCCGCTCGGCGCGCGGCGCGCCACTCTCATGGGTCAGCCTCGAAACGCCGGAGGATGCCGCGGTCCTGGCTGCCGCCGCATGGGCGGCCGGAACGCGCGTCGATGTCCTGGTCCGGGTCAACCCGGCCGTGGCCCCCGAAACACATAGCGGGCTGGCGGTTGGCGCCCCCGATTCGAAGTTCGGCATCCTCCCCGAAGAGCTGCCGGCGGTCATCGAGGCGGGCGGCGGCCCCGACGGCCCGCTGCGTTGGCGTGGCATCCACCTCCACGTCGGTTCGCAGCTCGGTGCGATTGATGCCTGGCGATCGGCTTTCCGGATCGGCCTTCGACTGCTCGAGCTTCAACGCGCCACGCTGCCCGACTTCGACACGCTCGATGCCGGCGGCGGCTTTCCCGTCGCCATGACCGATGACGATTCAGTGCCGGCGCCGAGCCTCTTTGCCCACGCTGCCCAGGCTGAGCTGGACGCGATGCCCGAAGGCACTCGACCGGCCCGGTTGGCGATCGAACCGGGCCGCGCCGTCGTCGCGGGCTGTGGCTGGCTGGTCGGTCGCGTGCTCCATGTGCGTCCACGCGAGACGCCGATCGTCGTGCTCGACAGCGGCATGACCGACCTGATCCGCCCGGCGCTGTATGGCGCAGTTCACCCCATGAGGGCGCTGACCTCGCTCGGGCGGCCGATTGACGACGGTGCTCCCGACACGATCCGGGTGCGCGTCGACGGCCCTATCTGCGAATCAACCGACACGCTCGGCTTCGATGATTTCCCACCGCTGGAGCGCGGCGACCTGGTCGCGATCGGCATGGTCGGCGCCTACGGCTCGTCGATGGCCAGCACGTACAACGGCCGGCCGCGGCCACCCGAGATCGGCTGGGACGGCGAGCGCCTGACTGTCCTGCGCCGACGCGGCTCTTTTCGCAGCCTCCCCTGAGGCTGGCTGGTGCGTCCATCCCAACGGCCATGTCTCGACCCGACTGGATATGCGGCGACCCGACTGAGAGCTTCGGCGGGCAAGCTCGTTTGGCGGCCGCGGGCGGCTCGACCACGTACGCTTATGGCGTGAACGAACAGGCCACTTCCCATCTGCGACGCGCCTTTGCCGAACGGTTGGCGCGCGCACCGCTGCTGCTCGACGGCGCCATGGGGACGCTGCTCTACAGCCGGGGAGTGCCACAGCGATCGTCGCTCGATAGCCTGGTCGAGACGCAGCCGGAGCTGATCGGGGCGATCCATCGCGAGTACATCGAGGCCGGGGCGGACGCGATCGAGACCAACTCGTTCGGCGCCAACCGGCTCCGCCTGGCGCCTTACGGCCTTGCCGACCGCGCCGGCCTGATCAGCCGCCGCGCGGCGCAGCTGGCCAGAGAGGCGCGCGACGTGGCGGGCAAGACGGACGTACTCGTGGCAGGGTCGATCGGGCCACTCGAGGCACCCGTCCACGGCCCTGAGCACCTCCGGGGCCAGGTGATGCGCGATGCGTTCCGCGAGCAGATCGAGGGCCTCCTCGAAGGCGGCGCGGACATCCTGCTGTTCGAGACGTTCAGTGACCTGGACGAGCTGCTACTCGGCGTGGAAGAGGCGCACGGCCTGTCCGACGTCCCGATCATCGCCCAGATGACGTTCGGCGAGGACCTCCTCGCGATCGACGGCACCAGCCCGCAAACCGCGGCAACGGCGCTGGCCGCTGCGGGGGTCGACGCGGTGGGCGTCAACTGCGGGGTCGGGCCGCTGATCTGCCTCGACGCGCTGTCCCAGATGGGCCTCCCGTCGGCCGGTCTGGCAAGGTCGATCGTGCCCAACGCCGGTCTGCCGCAGCGTGTCGATCGCCAGTTCGTGTACGCCGCGGAGCCGACCTACTTCGGCGACGCGGTGACGCGCTTCCTGGACGCCGGCGCGCGCATCATCGGCGGCTGCTGCGGCACGACGCCCGAACACATCCGACACATGCGCCAGGCGCTCGACGCGATCACATCGGGCGGCCGACCGCGGGCCGGACGACAGTCGGACCACGAGCACATGACCAGTCCACGAACGCCGATCGCCGACCGCGTCGGCGGCGGATCCGCGACCGAGCCACCTCCTCCGACTCGTCTCGCGACTCTCCTCGGCGAGAAGGGCTTCATCGTCAGCGTCGAGATCGACCCGCCGCGGTCCGTGCGCATCGAGCGCACGATCGAAGCGGCGCGGCTGCTCCAGGACGCGGGCGTCGACATCGTCAACATCAGTGACAGCGCAATGGCACGGGTGCGGATGGGCGCGATGGCCGTCGCTTTCGGCGTCCAGCACGACCTGGACCTGGAGTGCCTCGTCCATGTCACGACGCGCGACCGCAATTTGATGGCGCTCGAATCCGAGCTCCTCGGTGCGCATGCGCTCGGCGTGCGCAACATCCTGGCACTCACCGGGGACCCGCCACGAGTTGGTGACTACCCAACCGGCACCGGCATCTGGGACGTGGACTCGATCGGCCTGATCGGCATTCTCAGCCGGCTGAACCGGGGCGAGGACCAGGCCGGCAAGCCGATCGGCGCCCCGGCGGGCTTCACCATCTCGTGCGCGCTCGACCCGACTGCGGCCGACACCGACCAGGAGATAGAGCGCCTGGCCGCGAAGCTCGAGGCCGGCGCCGACCTGATCATGACCCAGCCGATCTACGCCCGCGAGCAGTGGGACCGCTTCATGGACCGTGCCGTCAGGCGATGGCCGTCCGGGCTGCCAAAGCCCGTGCTCCTCGGCGTCCTGCCGCTGCACACCCACAGGCACGCGGAGTTCCTGCACAACGAAGTGCCCGGCATCACGATCCCCGACGAAGTCCGCGCGGCGATGAATGCCGCCGGCGAACGCGGCGCCGAAGTCGGGCTGGAGATGGCTCACGCGCTGCTCGAGCAGCTCGCCACGGACGTCCAGGGCACTTACGTGATGCCCAGCTTCGGTCGCTACGAACAGGCCGCCGAGCTCGTCCGGCGCATCAGAGCCGACACGCGCATGGCGACCACACGCACGTCGGCCACGGCGAACACAATGCGCTCGTGAAGCGTTCGATCCTGAGCGCGGGAGGGCTGCTCCTCCTGCTTGCCGGTACCGCGGCGGCGCAGACGCCACCCGCCGGCCCGCCTTTTCCACCGCCCGTCACCGACGTCGTCGTCTATGACAACGCCGGAATCCTTTCATCCGAAACCGAATTCCTGGCGACGCAGACCATCGCCCGAATCGAGCAACGCACCGGCGCCGAGGTTGTCGTCTATACGCAGTACAAGCCCGGCTCGACCGAGGGGTCGACCGAGCAAGACGCGATCGCGCTGGTCGACCAATGGGGCGTGGGCCGTGCCGGCTTCGACGACGGCCTGGCGATCATGTGGAACACCAATCGACAGCAGTGTCTGTCGGGCGCCAGCGGCAACGGTCAGATCCAGCTCTACGCCGGGCCCGGCTATCGGGCCGCGTTCCTGTCCAACGCCGAGCGGCAGCAGATCTTCGACGAGGACATGGTCCCGCACCTGCGGGTGTGCGACGAGGACGCGGCGCTGCTCGCTGGGCTGGCGAAAATCGACGCCAACGCCACGCCCGAGCACGCCCAGGTGCTGGCCGCGGCGCGGATCATCGACGCGATCCTGGGTCTGATCGTCGCGCCGCTGATCTTCCTGCTCCTGGTGGGCTGGGCGGCGTGGTCGTGGCTGCGTTTCGGCCGCGACCCGGTGTACCTCGACAGCCCGTCGGTCCTGATGCCGGCGCCGCCACCCGAGCTGACCGCAGCATCAGGTGCCGTCGTGTGGGAAGGCCGCGCGACGCGACGCGCGCTGACCACGGCAATGCTCGACCTGGCGAGCCGTGGCGAGCTCAGCTTCCGCGAGGAAAGCGGCCTGTTGAGCAAGAAGGCGGGCATCCAGGTCCATGATCAGCAATCTCAGGATCCGTACGTCATCCGCAACCGTCGCCGCCCGATTGGTCCGGCCGAGGACTACGCCTTGGAGCGGATCCAGGGCATTGCGCGCGGCGAGACGGCCGACTACATCGCCGCCGACGACATAACCAAGTTCGGCAAGTACGCCTCGAAGTTCGACTCGACGCTTGAGAAGTGGGTCGCCGACAAGGGCTGGTTCACCGAGCCGCCGGGCAAGGCGACCGCGCGCTGGCGTGGACGCGGCACGCTTGAGCTGATCCTGGGCGGAGTCCTTCTGTTCGTCAATTTCACGTTCATCGAGAGCGGCGGCCTGACCCTGATCGGTGGCGCGCTGATTGCCGCCGGCGTCGCGACGCTGTTCATTGCCGGTGCCATGCCGGCGCGGACGATGGCCGGCGCGATGGTCTACGCCATGCTCGCTGCGTACCGACGAACGCTGCAGAAGACCATGGAGCAGGCACGCTCGATGAACCAGGTCGTCCAGGAGGCGCAGCTCGAATGGCTCGAGACCCCGGACCAGGCGGTCGTGTGGGGCACGGCGCTCGGCCTGCAGGGCGACATCGAACAGGTGCTCGAGCGCAGCGCCGAGGACGCCAGCGCGGGCGTCTCGACGTACAACCCGTGGCTGCCGGCCTGGTACGCGTCCGGGAGCTCGTCGACTGGCGGAGGCGGATCGTTGGGCGTGGCCCCTGGCCTCTTCTCGAGCTCGGGTGCGATCCCCGACTTCGGCGGCATGATGTCCGCTCTCGGATCGATCGGCAATTCGCCCAGCTCGAGCGGCTCGGGCGGGAGCTCGGGTGGCTTCAGCGGCGGTGGCAGCGGCGGTGGTGGAGGCGGCGCCGGCGGCGGCTACTAGGTCGGGCCTGGAGGGTCGCCTCGGCCTACGACGCTAGACTGGCGTCGATGGGTGCTGTTGAAACGATGGAGCAGTTCTTCGAGCTGCTTAACGATGGGGAGCGCGAGAACGCGCTCAAGCTGATGGACGAGAAGGTCGAGATGCGCGTCCACGTGCAGGACAACGTACGGATGATGCGCGGGGTCGAGCAGGTAGGCGGCTGGTTCCTGCGCGCCGACAAGGGCCTGAAGATGATCCCTGCCGGCGAGCGCGACACGGGTGCCAACTACGAATGCGACCTGCTCGTCGTCCGCCCGGGCGCTCCCTCGCAGCATCTCGATGCAACGTTCCGCATCGAAACAGGGAAGATCGTCTCGATCAACCTCGCACCCCGCTAGCGCGCCACCGCGCCGCGCGAATGCCGCCCTATGGAGCGGCGGTCGGCAGCGGCTCCGGGATAACGATGATCTGGCCAACGAAGATGTCGTTCGGGTCGCTGATCTCCGGGTTTGCGGCAAGGATGTCGGCGACCGTGAGGTCGTTGCGACGAGCGATGCGCGCGAGGGTGTCGCCGGCCTTGATCCGGTAGGTGCGCGGACTCGCAGTGGGCTCTGGCTCTTCGGTCGGCTCGCCCGGCGTGGCAGTCGCGGTGGCCGGCGCCGTCGGCGTGGCCAGGGACGCACTCGGCGCGATCGATGCGCTCGAGCTCGGCAAAGCTGACAGAGACGGACGGGGGGTCGGGCCAGGGCCGGCGAGGATGCCGGGCAGGAATATGACTCCGGCAACTCCGAGCGCGAGGATCAGGATGACGGCGATCGCGGTCAGCAATCCGGTTCCCGATCGTTCATCGGGCGGCTCGCCGCCCGCCTGAGCTCCGTAGCGCCCATCGATGTCCCACGAGGGCACGACGTCTTCGCGCCGGACTCGGTCGACCGAGGGCGTGCGACCGGGCGAGCTGCGCGGAATGCCGGCTTCGTCGGCCGCGATCGCGGCGGCGATGGCAGCTTCCGAAACGGGCGCCGCCGGTCGATCGGCGAGGAACGGCGGCACGGGTGGGATGTCTTCCTCGTCGGACGGCTCGTAGGGCGGCGCCGAATCCTGGACGGCGGCGGAGAAGGCCGCCGGCGTGGCGGCTGCCAAGACGATCGGGGCGGCCGGCCTCAGGTCCTCGTCGGGTTCCGGCTCCGACTCCGGCTCGAGCCCGGCGGCGGCGTCGAAGGGAGCGTCGTCTGCTGCCGGCGCGTCGAATGCGCCCAGCTGCTCTGCCTCTGCGGCTGAGTCGCCCTCCGGCTCTGGCTCAGTCTGGGAAGCGGCGAGTGACGCTGCGGCAGCGGCACTGTACGGAGCTGGCTCATCATCGTCGGCTGGCGATCCCGGCGCGGCATATTCGGATGCCGCCAGAAGGTCTTCCTCGCCATTCGCGCGGGCGACAGGCGGCGCAGCATCTGGCTCATCGGCCGCTGCCCCGGCCATGGCCGCAGCGACGGCAGATTCCCGGCCGCCCTGGTAGCCGGATGGTGCCGGAACTGGTCGCGCCGCGGCTCGGGCGGCCCAGTCCTGGAATATCGGGCAGGTCGGGAAGTTAGGGGAGAGGCAGAACGCTTCCTGGTGGGCCAGCGCGCGCGGCGCCGGGGTCGGCTCCGCATAGCACCTGTGCCGGTAATCGGGCTGGTCCGACCGCTTGTCACGGTCGTTGTCCAGCGCGACAAACGGGCAGGCGCCAGGGCCTTCGCCGAACAGGTCGCCCCTCGCCACCATCGAGGGCGATATTACGCGGCGGCGGCGACCTCTGAGTCGTCTTCGCGCGCGCCCTCCATCGCGTCGCCGAGCGGCACGTACTGCTGCTCGGGACCGGCCGAGATGACCATGCCCGCACCAACCGTGTCCTGCGTCGTCTCATCGATGAGAACGAAGCCGCCGGTGGTGCGCGAAAGGTCGTACGAGTCCAGCAGGAGCGGTGCGCTGGTGCGCAGCCGCACGCGGCCGATCTCGTTCAGGCCGAGGCCGTCGGCAGCCTGGTCGCGGTGGAGCGTGTTGACGTCGATTCGGTAGCGCAGATCGTCGACGACTGCCCGCACCGTCCGCGTCGTGTGCTTCAGGAAGTAGCGGCCGTCCTTGCGCAACGGCGCGTCGGCCATCCAGCACATCATCGCTTCGAGCTCGTTGGCCACCGTCGGCTGGTTGTGCGGCCGGCAGATCATGTCGCCGCGCGAGATGTCGATGTCGTCCTCGAGCAGGATCGAGACCGACAGCGGCGGACTCGCCGCCTCGATCTCACCGTCGAGGGTTTCGATGCGCTTGATGCGCGACGTCTTGCCCGACGGCAGGATCGTGACCTCGTCGCCCTTGCGGAAAACACCGGAGGCAATCTGACCGGCGTAGCCGCGGTAGTCGTGGTGCTCGGTCGTCTGCGGCCGAATCACCCACTGGACCGGGAAGCGCGCGTCGATCAGGTTCCGATCGGAGCCGATGTAGACGTTCTCCAGGTGGTACAGCAGCGACGGTCCCTGGTACCACGGCATCGAGATCGAGCGGGTAACCACGTTGTCGCCGTGGAGCGCAGAGATCGGGATGAACTGGATGTCGTGGACATCGAGCTTCTGGGCCCACTCGGAGAACTCGGCGCGGATGTTCTCGTAGACCTCTTCGCTGTAACCGACGAGGTCCATCTTGTTGACCGCCACCACGAGGTGCGGAATGCCGAGCAGCGTGGCGATGAACGCGTGCCGGTGCGACTGCTCGAGGACGCCCTTGCGCGCATCGATCAGGACGATGGCCAGGTCGGCCGTGGAAGCGCCGGTGACCATGTTGCGGGTGTACTGAACGTGGCCCGGCGTGTCGGCAATGATGAACTTACGCCGGGGAGTGGCGAAGTAGCGGTAGGCGACGTCGATCGTGATGCCCTGCTCGCGCTCGGCGCGCAGGCCGTCGGTCAGCAGCGCCAGGTCGACCTGCTGGTAGCCGCGCCGCTGGCTGGTGCGCTCGATCGCCGCGAGCTGGTCCTCGAAGATGCCCTTGGAGTCGTACAGCAGCCGGCCGATGAGCGTGCTCTTGCCGTCATCGACCGAGCCGGCCGTTGAGAAACGAAGCAGATCCAATTTATGTCTCCTGCGCAGTCGGCCTGCTGGCCGCTGCTCTGCTGCGCGCTTAGCGGCCGGCTCCCGCCAAGGGCGGGGTCCAGCCGACGCTTGCCGTTAGAAATAACCCTCCCGCTTGCGGTCTTCCATGGCCGTCTCGGAGAAGGCATCGTCAGCCCGCGTCGCGCCGCGCTCGGTGATCCGAGCCGCAGCGACTTCAAGAATGATGTCCTGGACGTTAGCCGCCGGAGAGTCCACCGCGCCGGTGCAGGTCATGTCACCAACCGTCCGATAGCGCACGGTCATGTTCTGGACCTCTTCATCCGGCCCGTTGGGCAGGAACTCGCTCGGCGACAGCCACATACCGTCGCGCCGGAAGACATCGCGCTGGTGAGCAAAGTAGATCGACGGAACCTCGATGTTCTCGCGCTCGATGTACTGCCAGACGTCCATCTCGGTCCAGTTCGAGATGGGGAAGATGCGCATGTGCTGGCCCTTGCGGAGCTTGCCGTTGTAGAGGCTCCACAGCTCGGGCCGCTGCGCCTTGGGCTCCCACTGGCCGAACTCATCGCGCAGTGAGAAGACGCGCTCCTTGGCGCGGGCCTTCTCCTCGTCGCGTCGCGCGCCGCCGAAGACGGCATCGAACTGATGCTCGAGGATCGCGTCGAGGAGAGTCGTGGTCTGCAGCCGGTTGCGTGACGGATTGCCCGGCTCCTCGCTCACGCGGCCCTTGTCGATCGACTCCTGGACCGAGGCGACGATCAGCCGCTCGCCCAGTCGCTCGACCGTCCGGTCGCGGTAGTCGATCACCTCGGGGAAGTTGTGCCCGGTATCGATATGCATCACCGGAAAGGGAAACTTCGCCGGCCGAAACGCCTTCTCGGCCAGCCGGAGCATCACGATCGAGTCCTTGCCGCCCGAGAAGAGCAGCACCGGCCGCTCGAATTCGGCGGCTACCTCGCGCATGATGAAGACCGATTCGGCCTCGAGCGCATCGAGGTGGGTCAGGCCGCGGTTGAGCGAACGGTCGACGTCGGATTGGAGAGTCAGCATCAGTTATTTACCACTAAATTGATGGAGATTGTCGAATTCGTGGGAACCATCAGTATACGCGACGTGGTTGTAGTCGCGCAGAACGTGATTGCCACGCGCCGCACCGTACGTCGCACGCGTCCGTAGCGGCGGCGGGGCAGAATGAATGCCTAACGATCTGAAACGAGGAGTCTGCCCAATGCTCTCGCGAGTTCTGCGCGCCATCGAGCCGCGCACCAGCGCCCATGCCCACTGCGACATCCCGTGCGGCGTGTATGACCCGGCCCAAGCCAGGATCGAGGCCGAGTCCTGCTACAAGATCATCCAGAAGTATCACGACTCGTCCGACGAGCTCTTCCGAGCCCGGTGCATCCACGTCAAGGAGGAGCGTGCCGAGCTGACCAAGCATCACATCGACGTGATGTGGCATGACTACTTCAAGCCCGAGCACGTGGAAAAGTTTCCCGATTTGCACGATGTGTGCTGGAAGGCGTCGAAGCAGGCGTCGCAGGTCAAGCGCACGCTCGACCTCGACGAGGCGCAGAAGCTGCTCGACCTGATCGACAAGATCGACAACATGTGGCGCGAGACCGGTGGTCCGGCCGCCACTCGCCTGCAGGCCGCTTCCTAAGCAGCCAGCAGCTCAACCCGTTTGTTGATGCGCCGCCCCGGGCTACTGCTCGGGGCGGCGCTCGGCGTTCTGGCTGGTTTTACGCTCGCGCCGCCGCTGGCCAGGATCGCGCGCTCGTGGCCCCATCGCGTCGCGGTATTCGGTCACAGCATGGAGCCGACGCTGCACGCCGGGGACTGGCTGCTCGTCGATCCAGACGCGTTTATCGCTCGGTTGCCCGCCCCGGGCGAGCTGTGTGTCGCGCATTATCCCCGTGCGCCGCAGCGGCTGATCGTCAAGCGCGCCACCTGGGTGACCGGCTCGACCGCGACGCTGGCCAGCGACCACCCCGCGCACTCGGCCGCAGAAGACACGATCGGCCCGGTCGCGGCGGCTGAGATCGTCGGCCGACCATGGTTCAGGTACTGGCCGCTTGACCGCTTCGGGCGGGTGGGCTGACCCTAGGCAACTTATGTCTGGTCGCTTGGTGCTTGCAGGGACCCTGGCCACGCTTCTAGCTGTCGCCGCCAACGTGATCCTGTCGATCGTGCTCCGCGCGGCCGTCGACCCCTCGGGCATCTTCCAGCCGCTCAACGTAGGCTCGGTGGCGTTGCTGACCGCCTTCGGCGCTATCGCGGCGACTTTCGTCTACGAGTACATCGTCGCCAGGTCGGAGGATCCGCGGGGGCGCTTCATCCGCGTCGCTGTGATCGCGTTGCTGTTGTCGTTCGTGCCCGACCTGGCGCTGCTCGCTGGTGTCGGACCCGGCCAGAACGCCGATGTCCCGCGCGTGCTGGCGCTCATGTCGATGCACGTCGTTGCCGCTGTGATCATCGTCAGTGTGCTCATCACTCTGGGCCCTCAGAGGTCCAATGCGCTGCCGGCCAAGACCGCCAGCGCCAAAACCGACGACGGCAGCACCGACGGAGGCGCGTCCGACTCGAGCGTTTGACAAGTTCCTTCGTACAGACATAATGCTCAACGCAGAGCAAACTATTCGTACAGGGCTAAGCATCCGCGTGACAACCTTGCCTCAGAGCCACGAAACGGAGAGCGCCGACCTGGTCGACGCCATCCTCAACCAGCTCGACCCACTCATCGCCCGACAGCGGCGGGCCGTTGCCCGTGCCGGATGCCTGCGCGCGATCAGCTCGACCCATCTGCACGTCCTGTTCCTGCTCGAGAGCGACGGCCAGATGACGATGAGTCGATTGGCCGAGCTGCTGAACGTGTCGCTCCCCAATATCACCGGCCTCGTCGATCGGATGGAGGAGCGCGGACTCGTGGAGCGCGGCCGGGATGCCGGCGATCGGCGCCTGGTCACGCTCAAGGCAACCAGCAGCGGCCGTGCCACGGTCGAAGAGATCGATCAGATCCGTCGGCAGGCGCTGGCCAGCGTGCTGCGTCAGCTGACGACGGAGCAGCAGCAACGAGCGCTCCAGACATTCACCGACCTGGGCGTCGCGGCCGAGACCACGCCGCTGCCCTCCGAAACCAATTCAGAGAGCTAGACCAACCATGGAACCGATCCCCGCAACTCCCGAGGCAACCGATGCGGCTGCCGTACAGAAAGGCCCGACGATCACGATCGATCCGCGCGCGCGGACGGAGATCCTCTTCGCCATCCTGCTGGCGCTCTTCCTGAGCGCACTCGACCAGACCATCGTCGGCACGGCGATGCCGACCATCGTGACCGACCTGTCGGGCAACGCCCTCTACACCTGGGTCGTCACGATCTACCTGCTCACGAGCACCATCACCGGGCCGATCTACGGCAAGCTGTCCGACCAGTTCGGCCGGCGTACGCCGCTCATGTTCGGCGTCACGCTGTTCCTGATCGGCTCGTTCCTGTGCGGGCTGGCCCAGGACATGAACCAGCTAATCCTCTTCCGCGGTATCCAGGGCCTCGGCGCCGGCGCCATCTTCCCCATCGCGCTGGCCGTCATCGGCGACCTGTTCACACCCCAGGAGCGCGGCAAGTACCAGGGACTGTTCGGCGCCGTGTTCGGCATCTCGGCCCTGATCGGCCCGGCTCTCGGCGGCTTCCTGACCGACCAGGTCAGCTGGCACTGGGTCTTCTTCGTCAACCTGCCCATCGGCGTCATCGCCCTCGCGATCATGTACCGACTGCTGCCGCGCCATCAGAAGACCGGCGTGACGCGGACCATCGACTACCTCGGAGTGGCCGTCTTCACCGCGGCGATGATTCCGATCCTGATCGGCATCACCAACTCCCAGTTCCATGACTTCGTCGATCCCTGGGTCGGTGGGCTGATCCTCGTCGGCCTGGTCCTGGCCGGAGTGTTCGTTTGGGTCGAGTCGCGGGCGAAGGAACCGATCATGCCGCTCGATCTGTTCCGCAATCGCACCTATTCGGTCTCGATCCTGGCCGCCTTCCTGGCCAGCTTCGGCTTCTTCGGCGCGATCATCTTCCTTCCGCGCTGGTACCAGGTGGTCAACGGCTCGACAGCGACCGAGTCCGGCTACCAGTTGCTGCCCCTGCTGGGCGGCCTCATCCTCGGTTCGATCCTGAGCGGCCAGTTCGTCAGCCGCACGGGTCGCTACAAGTGGCTCACGGTCGCGGCGCTCGTGCTGCTTGCCGGCTCGTTGCTGCTGATGACCGGCCTGCATGCCAACACGCCACCGCAGATGCTGTGGGTCTGGCAGTTCCTGGCCGGCCTGGGCATCGGCCCGTCTTTGGCGGTGTTCACGATCATCGTCCAGAACTCCGTCCCGTGGCAGAAGCTCGGCGCCGCGACCAGCGGACTGACCTTCTTCCGCCAGATCGGCGGCACCATCGGACTCGCGCTCGCCGGCGCCATCTTCGGCGCCACTCTGCAAAGCCAGGCACCGGTCCAGATCGGCGCCGAGCTCGTCCGCGCCGGAGTGCCTCAGGCGCAGATCGATCAGCTTGCCGGTCAGATTTCCGGCGGCGCCCTCAATCTTGACGATCTGTCGGCGGTGGGCGACATGGGCGCGCGCATCCTCGCCGGTGTTCCGGAGGCCGCGCGGGCGCTCGTCGAGCCTCTCATCCCATCGATCGTGCTGGGCATCCACGAGGCGTTCTCGCTGGCAATCGCCAACACGCTTTGGCTGAGTGTTGCCGCCACATCGATCGCCGCCGTCGCGGTCCTCACTTTGCGCGAGGTGCCGTTGCGAACGACCATTCGCGACGCCAGCCCGGCGGCGTCCAAGACCTCCGATTCCGCCGGACTTCCGGCGACCGACTAGGAGTCGTCAGCGCGACCGACCCGAAAGGGCGGTCAGCTCAGAAAGATCTCGCCCAGCTGGCGGACCATGTCCAGGTCACGCGGCAGGAAGGTCTGGAGCATCACCCGCTCGACGCCCGCCGCCTCGAAATCGGCGAGCCTCGCCCGTGCCTGGTCCGGCGTGCCCCAGATCCAGCGCCGGCTGCGCTCCTCGAGCCAATCGTCGGCATCGGCGCCGGTGGCGCCCACGACTCGGAGCAGCTCGGCGCTGCGCCGGCTGACCTCCGCGTCCGAGCTGCCGACGAGCACCCCGGTCATGGCCGAGTAGGTGATCCCGGCCGGGTCGCGACCCTCTGCCTCGCACGCGGCACGCACCCGCGCGTACGCCTCGGCGGCCGCGCGCGGGCTGGCCGAAGTGAGGTTGAACTCGTCGGCGTACTTCGCGACGAGGCGCGCCATGCGCGCGCGGCCGTTGCCACCGACGATCACGTTGGGATGTCGCAGGCGCGTCGGCGCGGGCGGCTTGGGATAGAACTGCGCGTCGCTGACCTGCCAGTGGCGGCCCTGGTAAGACCAGCCATCCGGTTCGGCCCACAGGCCGTGGACAATCGCCAGCTGCTCCTCGAGCATGTCGAAGCGTTCGCCCGTGGATGGGAAGTGCAGGCCGTGCTGGCGATGCTCGAGCTCGTTCCAGCCCGCTCCCAGGCCGAGCTCCACTCGACCGCCACTCATCTCGGCCACGGTGGCGACAACCTTGGCCAGGTTGCCCGGCGCGCGGAACGTGACCGGAGACACCAGCACGCCGAGGTTGATCCGGCTCGTCTCGCGCGCCAGGCCGGCGAGTGCCGTCCACGCGTCCGTCGTCGGGAGCCCCGACGCCCCCGGGAAGCTTGCGTAGTGGTCCGATCGGAAGTAGGCCTCGAAGCCGGCCTGTTCTGCCGACTGGGCGAGGGCCAGGATCTCTGCATATGAGAGCCCCTGCTGGGGCTCCGACATCAGCGCGAAGCGCATCGACCACTCCAACGTGGCCGGCGCGGCCAAATCGCGCACCGGCATTCGCCTACATGGTCACACGTTGTCGCGTTAGACGATCGGAGCCTCAGGGTGGCCGGCCTGCCAGCGTCGGCGCAGCCAGACGCCGAGCAGCACAATCGCCGCCAGCGGCAGCATGACCGGCAATACGACGATCGCCAGCCAGACCACCAGGCTTGCAAAGCCCTGGCCGAGTCGAACGAGCGCGGCGACCGCGTTGTCGATCTCTGTACCCAAACTCCAGCCGGTGCTCGCCACGCTTGCGGCTGCAACCGGGACGTTGAACGTCACCGTCAGCGTGGAAAGCGCGGCACGGTTGGCGAGCAGGTCGCGCTGCGCGGTCAGGCTCTCGATGTCGCCGCGCACGGCGGTCAGCTCGTCCTGCACCTTGAGGACATCGGTGATCGTCGTCGCCTGGACCATGATTCCCTGCAGCGCCGATTCGGTCGCCTGCAGGTTGGCGATGCGCGCGTCGAGGTCGACCACCTGGGCGGTCACGTCCTCCGACTCGGTGCTCTCGTTGACGATGCGGGCGCCGATCGCGCGCAGCGCGGCGACTGTCTCGGCCCAGCGCGGTGCCGGGATTCGATATGTGACCGAAGCCGATTGACTGTTGTCTGTGTTGCTCGCCTCCGACGAGGCGATGTGGCCGCCGAAGCCGTTGACGATCTGCCCGGCCTGGCTCACAGACGCGGCGAGATCGGTCACCTCGAGGTCGAGGCGGCCGGTGTACACGATCAGCTGCTCCCCGGGGAGGACGGGCGCGTCGTTCGGGCCGCGCACCTCCCCGGCGGCGTCGTCGGCCGACGTTGGGTCCTGAGCCGGTGCATCGGTCGCCGCTGGCACGCCGGCCAGGCGAGAGCCGTCGTCGGGCAGCCCCGCCGCGCCGGTGCATCCAATCAGCAGGACCAGGATCGTTACCAGGAGAACCAGCAAGCCGTGATTGCGTCTCATTCGTCGTACTCCCAATTGATAGGGCACGCGCAGCATTCCACGCCCACGTTTCGACGGTGGCAGCAGTCGATTAAGTTCCCGATGCCGTCAGATCGGTCGATGCCGCGACCGTGGCTACCATTCGGGCGTGGAACCGAAGGTGCTCGCCGTACCCGGCAATCTCTTCGCGCCGGGGACGCGCGATCGGCCATTCACCCGCGTGGCGGCCATCGCGGATCTACCTGCGGGCCAGATGGCTCGATTCACCACGGGCGACCTGGACGTGCTCGTGGCGCACACCGAGGACGGAATCTGCGTCACTGACGACCGGTGTCCGCACATGGCAGCGCCACTTTCGGTCGGCTCGTTGACCGGTTGCGTGGTGGCCTGCCCGCTGCATCGCGGTGCGTTCGACCTGGCGACCGGCGATGTCGTCCAGTTCCCAACGACCGGCGGCCTGGATGCCGACGGCAACTACCACGCTCCGTGGACGCCGGTCGAAGCGGCCGGCAAGCCTGAGCCAACCGACCTGAAGGCCCGGGCCCGCGCGCTCACGCGCGTTCGTCGGATGCGTTATTACCCGGTGCGGCTGGAAGGCGACTGGATCGAGGCACAGCTGCCCGATTGAGCGTTGCCGATTGGCAACGCCCCCACGCACCGGTTAGAGTTCCTTTCGACTTGGCCCTCACGAGCGTGCCGTGCAGCCGGAGGCCAACGGAGTAGCCGTGCGTGGACCTGCGTACAAAGCGAACAATTCGCAGCGCGATAGAAATTCGCGCGCCGCTCGATGTCGTGTGGCGCGTATTGACTGACTTCGCCGCCTACCCCGACTGGAACCCGCACATCAAGCGGGTCGTCGGCACGCCACGCGCCGGCACTCGCATCACCATCCACAGCCAGCCGCCTGGCGGCCGCACGGTCGTGATGCGACCTGAGGTGATCGAGTGGTCGCCACCCAACGAGCTGCGCTGGCGAGGCACGTTCATCTCGCGCCGGCTGTTCACCGGCGAGCACGGCTTCCGAGTCGACACCACTGCCACGGGCCGCGTTCGGTTCACCCAGGACGAGACATTCACCGGCCTGCTGGTACCGCTCTACGCCCGTTTGCGCATGAACTCGACGCGCAACGGATTCGATCAGGTCAATGAGGCGCTTCGCGAACGCGCCGAGGCAGAGGCACAGGCTGGGTGAGCGTCGCCTTCAGGCGCCGGCAATCAGCCGGTGCGAGCCGCTCTGCGGGGGGCGGTCGACCATTTGTCGTGGCGCGGCTCGAAGCGGGTGACGACTCCGTCCTGGGCGTAGCCGTCGGCGATCATCAGGTCGAAGGCGTGGACCATGTCCTCCATCAACGAGTAGCGACCGGGGACGTAGGCATTCGAGCGCGTGCCGGTCTGCTGCCGCTCGCACACCGCCCAGTCCTGTCGATTGGTCAGGTCCCAGAAGTCGATCGCGTCGCTGGGGTCGAAATCGGGCAACGCCATCTGCTCTGGGTCAAACAGCCACTCGCAGACGACGCGCGACCGCTCCGCGTCGACCGGCCAGACCTGGTGGGTCATGACGTAGTCGGGATGGAGGCTGAGCAGCAGGTTGGGCCACACCACGAAGTAGTAGACGCGGCGTGCGTTGTCGCCGGTGATTCCGCGCAGCGGCGGGCGGCCGTGGCTGCCGCCGTCGGTCGACATGGTGGCGGCTTCCTCGATCAGCTCCATCCAGCCGCCCGCCCACGGCCCGGCCGATTCGAGGTTCATCCCCCGGTCGTACGGGCTGAGCCGGTTGAGCTGCGGGTGGACGCCGGGGCAGTGGTAGCACTCCGAGTAGTTCTCGCCGATGACCTTCCAGTTGGCGTCGACGTGATATTCGATGCGTCGCGCTCGACGCAGGTCGCCGATCGGGTGGCTGCCAACCGCCGCCGGCAGGTCGTTCAGATAGCCGAGCAGCGGTCGAGCATCTGGATCGAGGTTTACGAACAGGAAACCCTGCCACGCATCGACCGCGACGGGAACGAGGCCGTTGTCGTCAGCGGCGAAGTCGACCAGCTCTTCGGTGTGAGGAGCGCGCTGGAGCGCGCCGTCGAGTCCGTAGATCCAAGCGTGATACGGGCACTGGATGCGCACGACACGACCGGGACCGTCGCCCACCGGCGGATCAAGGAGCGTCGAACCGCGGTGGCGGCAGACGTTGTGGAATGCACGGACCGAGCCATCGCGGTCGCGCACGACGATGACGCCCTCACCGGCAATATCGACCAGCACGTAGGTGCCGGGCATCGGCACGTCCTCCTCACGACCAACGCACAGCCACGTCCGAGCGAACCACGCCTGCTGCTCGAAGGCGAAGACCTCCGGATCGTGAAAGGCACGCGGCGGGAGGAGGCTGGCGCGATCCACTGGCTGGCGGGTCGCGGCAACATCGGCCGCGCTCAACGGGCTGCGCAGATCCGTCCCGAACGCCTCACTCATTCGAGCCAGCGTAACTCACACCCAGTCCGATGGTCCCGCCCCGGCAGGCTCATTCGGCGCATCGACACCGTACAGGCGCGGCCCTAGCGTGCCCAACCGGAGGAAAACAAACATGCTCAACTCGCGCCCCAGCGCGTTGCCGGTCATCGGCGTACTCGCACTCGGTCTCATCTTCACGGTTGGCTCGGCAAGTCCGGCCCAGGCTCGCGATCCAAACACACGAACACCCGGTACGTTCATCGGCGTGTACGAGCCGCCCGAGGGCACGCTCGTCGCCGACCCGGAAGAAGTGTGCACGGCGGGTCACCTGCCAACCGACTGGCAGGACGAATATCGTCCGCCGAACACCGTTCGGGTAATGCGCAGCAAGGGCCCCAATGCCGGCCGCGTCGAGACGGTGTCGTTCTGGAAGTATGTCGGCGTCGTTCTGCGCGCCGAGTATTCGAGCGGCCAGGACAAGCCTGATCCGTGGATGCGCATCGGCGCACTTACCGTCAAGCAATACGCCTGGTACAAGACGATGTTCTGGGGTGGCGGACGAGTCACTTTCCTGAACCCGGATGGCATCACCACGACCACCCAGTGCTGGGATGTCAAGGACACCACTGCGGATCAGATCTACAAGGACGTCAAGCCCGATCTGAACAATCCCGGGCAGTGGATCCTGGCCAATGTCCCGACTGGCGCCAACCTCAAGGCGATGCGCGAGACGTGGCATATCTCGATGCGCAAGTGGATGCCCGACAAGCTCAAGAGCCGGCTCTTCCTGAGCGGCTATCGCTCGGGCAAGCAGAAGCCGTGCGGCACTGACTCGACCGGTTTCAAGATCTTTCAGAAGAGCCTGCGCGACTGTGGTGTCAAGGGCATGACCTTCGAGGAGACGATGCGCCGCTACTTCGAGACGCGGCTCGAGCTCGTTGACGTCCGCGGCCACGACATGGCCAGCGACGGCGGTCCGTGGCGCGGCGACCTCGGTGTCGTGAGTGCAAACGGCGACTGGCGGATGGCCAAGGGCACCACTACCGGCTTCGACTCCGGGCCGAGTGGGACCTTCTCCGGTCTGGGCGAGCTGCTCGGCCAGGGCGTCGGTGAAACCACCGGCGCCAGCAACAGCGGCAACACGGTCAGCCCGACCTGGGACGACAACGGGCTGTATGCCGACCTGATCATGCTCGTCAATGACGGCGGGACCAAGAAGCTCAAGGTGGCGCGCGCCACCGGCTCGGGCTTCGATGCTCCGACCTCGACCAACGTCGCCTCCGACACCGCGGCGCTCGTGGTCGACGACTTCAACGGCGACCGACTCGCCGACGCCGGCCTGCTCTCCACGACCTCGGCGGGTAACGCCAAGCTCGTCGTGATGCGCAGCACGGGCAATGGCACGTTCGGTGCCCCTACTGATTACTGGAGCGGTGCGCTCGACCTCAATGCTGCCGGCGTGTTCGTTGCCGCCGGCGATGTCAACGGCGATGGCAAGGCCGATCTGCTGATGCGCGACGGATCGGGCGGCTACCGAGTCGCTACCTCGTTCGCAAGCTGCGCCAGCTTCGCCAACTGGGGTCCATGCCAGAACGTGCCCGGAACCGGCCTCGGAACGGCCAATGCCTGGTATGCCTCACCCAGCTGGGACGTCGACGATGCCCGTCACACGGTCACTGACTTCGATCGTGATGGCCGTGCCGACCTGATGGTCGTCAAGGCAGGTGGCGCAGGCATCGAGGTCGTCGCGCTGCGTGCCCGCGCCGAGGGCAACTTCGCCGACCCGGACCAGCTCTGGCACGGCGCCGGCAACGTTGCCGACACCATGGCAGTTGGTCAGGACCTCGATGTGGATGGCCTCGGCGACGTGGTCCTGGTGGTCAAGGACGGCTCTGGAACGGACGCTACGTGGCTCCGCTCCGTCGCCAAGACGACGAACGACCACACGACGGCGAGCATGACGTCGACCACGACGTTCGACCTCGGCGTGACCTGGGCGGGCGCCCGACCTTTCTAGGTCGGGTCGCTCGCTATCCAGTCGCGCCACTCCTTCTCGGCCACTCCGACCGTCAGCCGATTGCCGCTTCGAACGAGCGGCAGGACGAGCAATGACTGGTCGGCCAGCAGCCGACTGACGATGCCCTCTTCGTCGAGGCTCATGTAGGCCAGTCCCTGTTCGCGGTACGACCGCGCGCTCTCATCGAGGAGAGCGCGCGGAGAGAAACGCTCAGTGAAACGGCGCAGCTCGGTTGGCGCGATCTGGCGCTGGGCGAGATTTACGAAGCTGACCGGAATCCGTCGCTCACGGAAGAAGCGCAGCGCCTTCTGCGTCGCGCGTGAGTCAGGACGCCCGAATAGCTGGACGTCGATGGAAGGCCGCTCCTGAGCTGCTCAGGCGGCCTGCTTGGTTCGCCGCCGGCCGCGCTTCGAGCGGCGGTCGTCAGTGGCGAGTCCGACCAGCCAGCCCTTCTCCGACTTGCGGACGACGATTTCCTTGCCCGCTTCGTCAGCCGCCTTCATCAGCCGCTGGCGAATTGTGAGTGGCTTCTCGTTGCTGTCGAGGCGCACCTCGAATACGGCATCGCGATCGGTGATCTTGGAAAACATGCGCACGAACTGGCGGTGCTGAGCCTGGCGAGCGGCGGCCGCTGGGCTGAGCTCACGCGATCGCGCCGGCGATGCCTTCGGCTTGTCGAGCATTGCAACGTCAACCTGTCGGATCTTGACCATGGTTTACCTCGCGGACTGGGAGAATCGCTGTGTTCACGGCTGCGAAATTCACAACGATGGACAATGACTTGTTCCTGACATATTAACGACGCGACCAAGGAGGGTCGGAGAATTGAAGGTCGGCATAATCGTTCCGCAAGGCTGGACCGGTGAGTACAAAGGCTGGCCGGCTCGCGACGCCTGGGCTCGAACGCGCGACGTGGCGCGCCAGGCAGAGGCACTCGGCTTCGAGTCTATCTGGCTGTTTGATCACTTCCACACCGTTCCAAGGCCGAGCCTCGAGATCACCTTCGAAGCGTTTACGACGCTCGCCGCGCTGGCCGCCGAGACGGGCCGCGTGCGCCTTGGGCACGTCGTCCTTTGCGCCGCTTACCGCAATCCGGCACTGACCACCAAGATGATCTCCACACTCGATGTAATCAGTGGGGGCCGACTTGAATTTGGCCTCGGTGCGGGCTGGAAACGCGACGAATGGCTGGCCTACGGCTACGGCTTCCCGGACGCGCGCGAGCGATTGGCAATCCTGCGCGATCAGCTCGAGATCGCGCGCGCGATGATGACCGAGGACTACGCCACGTTCGAGGGCCAGCACAACAGCGTCGCGAAGGCAATCAACCGGCCGCAGCCGGCGCAGCAGCCGTGGGTGCCGATCATGGTCGGCGGCAACGGTCCGAACGTCACCTGGCGGCTGGCCGCGCGCTATGCGGACGAGCTGAATGTCGATGGCATGACGCCGGCCGAGGTGGCCCAGGCGTTGCCGGTGATACGCAGCCGGTGCGAGGAGATCGGCCGCGATCCTGCCTCGCTGACGGTCTCGGTCCATGTCTGGTGGGAGCAGCTCAGCGCCGCCGGCAGCGAGCGCGCCGATCTCTTGGGCGCGTATCGCGACCTGGGACTGAGCCGGGTGATCGGCATGATCCGAGAGTCCGTCGACAGCGACGAGGCGCTGGCCAGCTTCGCGGCCGATGCGCGCGCCAGTGGCGCCGAGCTGGAGGACAGTCTCGCCATCGGCGCGTGACGCCCGCTTTCGATACCGTGGCGGGGTGACGGGGATCATCCAACTTCGAGCTGGGCGTCGCCTGGCGTGGGCGGCGATGTCGGCCGCCGCCGTCGCGCTCGCCCTGCCCGGCGCCGCCGTTGGGCACCAGATCACGGACAAGTACCAGGCCCCGCTGCCGCTCGTCGTCTACCTTGCCGGCGCCGCGTTCGCGGTCGCCATGTCGTTCGTCTTCGTCGCAATCCGCGGCGGCCGCCCACCGCGCATCGAAACGGCATCCGAGCCGCGCACAGTGCCAGGCTGGCTGCGTGTCACGCTCCAGGCGATCGGGCTCATCGCCTGGCTGTGGATAGTTGTCCAGACGCTGTTCGGCGGCTCCGGCGACGGGGACGTCGCGTCGCTCTTCCTGTGGACGTATGGCTGGGTGGGCGTGGCACTGGTCAGCGCGTTGCTGGGTCCTGCATGGTCGTGGATCGATCCGTTCAGCACGATCCACCGGCTGCTCGGTCGCGTCGGCAGCATGCTGGGAATGGGCGGATCCGAGCCCGCCGAGTATCCCGCGCGGCTCGGACGCTGGCCGGCCGTCATCGGACTGGCCGGAGTCGTCTGGCTCGAGCTCGCCGCGCGTCTCGACGGCGGCCGGACGCTGGGCCTGTTGTTGATCGCCTATACGCTGCTCACGGTCGCCGGCATGTCGTATTTCGGCCGCGAGCAATGGCGCTCTCGGGCCGAGGTCTTCAGTGTCTGGTTCGGACTGCTCGGACGGCTCGCGCCGTTCGGCCTCGAGGGCGAGCCGGAGGCGGGTCGCGTGCGGCGTCGGTCGTTCGCATCGGGCCTGATCACCTCGGTCTGGACCAACGCCGACCTGGCCATCGTGACCCTGGGCGTGGGATCGATCATCTTCGACGGCCTGTCGCAGACGCAGCTGTACTTCGACCTGTTCGTCATCAGTGGCTCGTTCGGCACCGGCGTCACGCGCGAAACGATCGCGCTCGTCGCCTTCATCGGCCTGCTGATGGCCGTCGTCTTCGGCGTCGCGCGCCGGCTGGGGGTCGACGCTCTTGGGGCCGGCCTGTTGCCGGTCGCGGTGGGATACCTGATCGCGCACTACCTGTCGTTCCTGCTCGTCGACGGTCAGCGGCTGCTCGCCGCGTTCAACGATCCCGTGCTCCAGGGATCGAACCTGCTGCCGTTCGACCTCGGCTTCTGGGAGCCGACGCTCTTCCTGCCGACGGCCGTGCTCTGGAGCATCCAGCTCGGCGCTGTCGTGGGCGGCCACATCGTCGGGGCGTGGGCCGGTCACGCGGTGCTGGCATCGCACGTCGGCAGCGAGCGCGCCACCGCCTTGATCCAGCTGCCGCTGGCGGCACTGATGGTCGTTCTGACCACGATCACCCTCTGGTCGCTGGGGCAGGCGGTGCTCCTCGAAGATGCCGCCGCGATGCTCGAAAACGCTGCCGCCCTGGTTCCATGAGCGTCGCCAAGGCCGACTCTCCGCTGGAGCGACGCCTGAGCGTTGGCCCCTGGCTGGATCCGTTCCAGACGATCGCCGCGCTATGGCAGGGCCCTGGCGATCCCCAGATGCGGTTGACCGGCCACAGCGCAATGCGCGCCATGCGATTGCGGAGCGGTCCGGCGACGCTCGCGTTTGATCGCGACGGACAGGACATGGAGGTCAGAGCGTGGGGGCCCGGCGCGAGCGAGGCGCTCGAGATTGCGCCCGGCCTGATCGGCCTTGACGATGACGCGAGCGGCCTCGTTGCCCACCATCTCCTGGTCGCCGACCTGGTCCGGCGGCTGCCCGGCCTGCGTATGACGCGCGGGAGTTCCGTGATGGAGGCGCTCGTGCCTTCGATCCTTGGCCAGAAGGTGACCGGCACGGAGGCGCGCCACGGTCACCGCGAGCTGCTGATCCGGCACGGCGCGCGGGCGCCCGGACCGCTCGGCTTGCGGCTGCCGCCGTCGCCCGAGAAGCTGGCCCGAATGCCGTATTGGGCGTTCCACCCGCTGGGCGTCGAGCGACGCCGAGCTGACGCGATCCGGGCGGCGGCGGCCGTCGCGCCCGCGCTCGAGCAAATCCGCGACCTGTCTCCGGACGAGGGACGCCGCCGGCTGCTGTCAGTGGCCGGAATCGGTCCGTGGACGGCGGCGGAGACGATGCGCCTCGCTCTCGGCGACCCCGATGCGGTCAGCGTCGGCGACTTCCACCTGCCTCGGCTGGTCGGCTGGGCATTTGCTCGCGAGCGCTATGCGGACGACACCCGGATGCTCGAGCTGCTCGAGCCGTACCGCGGTCAGCGCGCTCGGGTCGTGATGCTCCTCGAGCACGGGGGCATCCGCGTCGAACGGCACGGTCCACGCTTGTCGCCGCGGTCGATATCGGCGATCTAGCCGCGATCTAACCGCGATCTAGCCGCGATCTAGCCGCGATCCAGAGCCGTCAGCCGGTCGCCTGGGTCGTCGGCGGCGGCTCCTCGACCAGCGCGATGGCGATCTCGATCTCGGCCACCTCCTCGGCCGCCGCGCGGTATTCGTCGCTGCCCAGTGGCGCCGCCTCGCGACGCGCGCGGGCGACGCGGTGGCGCTCCATGAGCGACTCGCGCGTGGCCGCAGGTGTTGCGGCTGCCGCGGGTGTGCGTCGGGCTTGCTTCTCGCCGGTCATGTGATTGCCAACAATAGACGGCCGTCTACCCAGCCGACCCAACCATTCGAGCCCATCACTCTCGACCACGCACCCTGCTGCTCGACGACGACGAGCTGGACACCTCCGGCGAGGGTGACGGTTGGCGGCCGGCTCGGATCCGGCGCCTCCCAGGAGGCCATACCCGTAGCCGGGACGACGTGTGTCGGCGCCCACGGTGTCGCTCCCGCAGCGGCGACCGGTACGCCCGCGGCCGTCGCGCCGCCAACGGGTGCCGCGGTGACGATCGCGGCCGGTCGCGCCACGTCGGGCAGGGCGCTGAGCTGGGCGCGCACGGCCCGGATCCGTTCGCGCTGGGCGACCACGTTCGGATCATCGTCGCTCCCGGCGCGCGACCGGATCATGGCCAGGTTGATCTGCTCGCGCTGAAGCTGGCCCTGCAGCTTCGATCCCATTGGGCCCTTCGTCGTGCCCATCGCGCGCCGCGCCGCCCAGCGACTGCGCAGCCCGCCCAGTTGGGCGAGCTCGTCGTTGGTCAGAACGTCGGTGCCAACATCGGCCGAGGTCAACGTGCTGAACCACTTCTTCTCGCGTCTCGTCGCCAGGTACACGAGCGCCACGAGGAAGCCCAGGAACGGCAGCCCCTTGATGACTCCGAACAGGAAGATTCCGCCGTAGTTGGTCAGCAGCTCACCCAGCAACGGCGAGTTCCAGATGAAGTGGGCCACGATGGCGAGCACGAAGAGTCCCGCCGCGACCGCGATGCGCTTGCCGCGTGGCTGGTCGCGTTGGGTGACGTAGTAGGCAAAGCCGACACCGGCCAGGCCGGTCCACATGACGTGCATGTATGCGCCGACCAGGATCGAGCGGAGCACGAACATGCCGATCACCGGGCCGATCTGATCGGCTCCCCCGGCCGCCGCGACCGCCTGGATGAAGTACTGCACGTTCTCTACCGCAGCAAAGCCGAGACCGACCAGCGCGCCGTAGACGAAGCCGTCGAACAGGTCGTCGAACTCGTTGCGCGCTATCAGGTAGATGACGACCACGCCGAGGTACTTGAATGTCTCCTCGACCGGCGGCGCGACGATCGCGGCGCCCCACGTCTGGGCGAGATTTGGGCCGAAGAGCTTGGCGAGTGACTCGAGAAAGGCCGTATTGACCGTGACGGCAAGGCCGATTGCCACCACACCACCCCAGACGAACGCGGCGATGACGAGCGAGATCGGCTCGCGCTCGAACAGGTCGAGCAACCAGATCGCAACCGCGATCGGGACGACGTAAACGGTCAGCAGGACGATGCTGAAGATCCAGCCGGCCGAGAAGTTCTGCAGATAGAAGAGCTGCTCGGTCAGCACGGTCAGCGTCGTGAACAGCAGCAGCACCGCGAACAGCCAGAAGGCCGGCTGGCGGCGCTGGAAGAAGCCGGTCTGAACGCCCCAGCGCGGAAGCTCGGGCGGCGTGGGTTGAGTCGGCCCCGGCGGCGGGGCGATGACGGTCGGCGGGGGTGGAAGAATGCCTGCCTGGTCGCTCATCACTGCACCTGCAGGTTGTCGATCATCCGCTCGGCCTCGGGCAGCAGCGGTCGCAGGTTGCCCGTGCCGGACCAGACGTCAAAGATGAAGCCCTGTGTCGGCTGGGTGACCATGGTCGTGACCTCGCCCTCGACCTGGTTCTGGCCGAAGACGCCGGTGTAGGTGCCGCGAGCACCCGAGAAGCCATTGCCCACCTGGACCTGGTTCGGCTGCGTGGCGGCCAGCCCGTCGGCTTGCCCGCGCATGCTGTCGATGTACGCGTTGTACACCGTGGCAGCGTCGGCCTGGCCATTGAGCGAGGCGCTGAAGACGTCCATCACGACGCCGCCTTTTACGAGCCGCACGATGATGTTGCTGCCCGGAACCTCCTGCGGCACCCAGCCGCTCTCGATCGGAATGCGCAGCGGCCCAACGGTCAGCGACGATCCCGGCGGCAGCGGCGTCGAAACAGGATCGCCTGGCCCGGGAGCGAATGTCGGAATCGGTGCCGGGCCCGTTGGACCCGGACCGACCGGACCGGGGTTGCCAGGGCCCACGGCGGACACCGGAATCACCGCGTTGATGATCTGGGCGCCGAAGAACAGCGCGACGATGATGCCAGCCACGATCATCGTCGGCCTGATGCCAGCTGAATCGAACTGGCTGAAGAGCGCTCGCGCCTGGCCGCTGGCGTCGAATGCCGGGCCCGCCGGCGGTGAGGGAGGAGGCGGAGGCACGGCCGGCGGAGGCACGGCCGGCGGGGCAACGGTAAGCGGTGGCGGAGGTTCGGCCGCGGCAGGAATGGGCGCGGGCTGGGCTTCCGCCGGGGTTGGATCGGCCGGTGCGCCCCCGGCGGCCGATGGCGGCGGATCAGTGCTCATCGATGGCGGACTTTAGCAGCACCGAGCACCGCTGAGAACGCAATTTCTTGCGACAGACGATCGGACTCGTGGCCCGGCCGCGCGGGATGCAACAATCGGCCCAATGGCCAGTCGTCAACAGCGCCGGCAGGGGGTCGTCTACGGCCCGGCCCGACCATCTACACCGGGGTCGGGCGGCGGAGCGATCCTGGGAAGGATCCTCGGCCTCTTCGTGCTGGTGATGGCCGTCGCCCTGCTGGGCGTTGGAGTATTCACCTTTCTGGGTGGCGGAGCCACGCCCACGCCCTTGCGAACCCCGATCGCCCGGGCCAGCTCGTCGCTGGCTGCCAGCGCCCTTCCGACGAGCCTGCCCACCGGCACCGCTCTCACGCCGACCCAGCCGCCTGCCAGCCAATCGCCGAGCGCCTCGACCGATCCCGGTTTCACGGCTTCCCCTTCGCCGCCACTCATCCAGGTCGGGCCCGGATTCGTGACCTTCGGAACCCGCGCCGACAACGACCTCAACATCCTCGACCCACGCACGTCGTTCACCTCCGACGAGCGCATCACCTGGAGCGCGTACCTGATCGACACGGTCGATGCCGCCGAGGTCCGCGTGCTGGTCATCAAGGCCGACCCTTCCGCACCAGGCGGGGAGCGGCTGGTCAGCGATGAGGCGGTCACGCCGGCGACGACCGCCCAGATCTTCATTCGCCGCATCAGGCCGCCACGCTTCCTGGACGGTCCCGGCTATTACACGGTCCGCTACGTGCGCGCCGAACGGCTGCTCGCCGAGGGCTACTTCGTCGTCGCCGAATAGGCGTCGCGCGGCCGGCGCGCGCCGGTATGCTGGACCCTCCATGCGAACGTCACGCCTGCTGTCAGTTCTCGCCCTGTGCGTGAGTGCGGCGATCGCGGTGGCGTGCGGCGGACCAACCGGCACTCCGCGCCCGAGCCCATCGTTGGTCGAGCTCGACTTCACGCCGCAGCCGTCGGCAACTGCCCGGGAATCGCCGTCCAGCACGCCAGCTGCGTCGCGTGCCCCAACCTGGCCAGTCGGCTGGGACACCGCCTTCTGCACGATGCTGGCCGATGCGGTCATTTCCCAGGAGCTCGTCGTCGATATCGAGCGGGCGCTCGAGGAAGAGGCGTTGCGCGACGCGCGCGGCCTTTCGCGTGAGCTGACCGCCACGGCCATCGCGGCTTCGGCGTCGATGGAGGACATTCCCGACTGGGACGACGGCGCGGATCTGTTGAGCGACATCGCCGCGCTGATGACCCTCGACGCGCTCATCGGCGAGGAGTACGAGACCTATCTGCGCGACGACTCGCGCGGCGCACTTCGACGCGCCCGCAACCTTCGCCGCGAGAACGAAGCCGCCGTTCCAGGCATCAACACGGAGCTGGAGTCGCTCGAAAGCGCCGGGCTAAGCTGCCCGGGAATGACGCTTCAGCTCGAATCGCCCTGACCGCTCGTGGCATCGGCGACCAGCGATCCGGCTGCTGAGAGGCCGTCAACACCGACCTTCCTGTTCAGCGACATCGAGGGGTCGACGAGGCTCATCCAGCATCTCGGCGACGAGTACGCCACCGTCCTGGCCGAGCACCGACGACTGATCGGTGAGGCGATCACGAGCAATGGCGGCAACATCTTCGGCACCGAGGGCGACGCGCTGTTCTGCGCCTTCGGCTCGCCGGTAGGCGCCGTCTCCGCGGCGGCCGCGGCCCAGCGCAGGTTGAGTGATCACGCCTGGCCGGCTGACGCCGAGATCAAGGTGCGCATGGGCATCCATACCGGGCAGGCGCTGCTGATCGACGGCGACTACGTCGGCCTGTCGCTTCACGAGGTCGCGCGCATCACTGCCGCCGGCCACGGTGGCCAGGTGCTCGTCTCGGAAGCCACGCGCCGGCTGGTTACGACGCTGCCCGCCGGGCTCGAGCTGCGCGATCTCGGCGAGCGGCGGCTCAAGGATCTCAGCGCCCCGGCGCGCATCTACCAGCTCAGCGGCGAAGGCCTGGCCGACCGATTCCCACCCCTCAAGACGCTCGATCAGCGGGCCAACAACCTGCCCGTCCAGCTGACGACGTTCGTCGGCCGGGCCGAGCTGGCGGTCGCCCATTCAGCACTCGGCGAGACGCGACTGCTGACCCTCACCGGACCGGGCGGCACGGGCAAGACACGGTTGGCGTTGCAGCTTGCGGCGGCGGCCAGCGATGACTTCGCCGATGGAGTTTTCTTCGTCGGCCTCGATTCGGTCGTGGATGCGGCACTCGTACCGTCCGAGATCGCGACCACGATCGGCCTGTCGATCAGCGGCAGCACGGCGCCGATGCAGGCCGTCGTCGACTACCTGCGCGACAAGGAGCTGCTGCTCGTGCTCGATAACTTCGAGCAGGTCGTCGATGCCGCTGCCACTGTCGGCCAGCTGCTGCGTGAGGCGCCGCGGATCAAGATCATCGTCACGACCAGGATCGTGCTGCACACGTACGGCGAGCGCGAGCTTCCGGTGCCGCCGCTCGGCCTTCCGCCACCCGGCGAGAAGCGCCTGAATGCGGCCGGCGCGGCCGAATACGAAGCCGTGCAGCTCTTCGTCGAGCGTGCCCTGTCCGTCCAGCCCGCGTTCATGCTGACCGATGAGAACGCGCCGCTGGTCGTCGACATCACTCGACGGCTGGACGGCCTTCCGCTGGCGATCGAGCTGGCTGCCGCCCGAACACGGGCGCTGTCGGTGCCGGCCATCCACGCTCGGCTCGACCAGCACCTGGCGCTGCTGACCGGTGGCGCGCGCGACCTGCCCGGGCGCCAGCAGACCCTGCGCGGCGCGATCGACTGGAGCTACGACCTGCTCGAGGAACCGGACAAGCGGCTGTTCGAGCGCTTCTCGGTCCACGCCGGAGGCGCCTACCTGACCCAGGCCGACGCCGTCTGCGGGCCGGCCGCCGAGCTCGGCGAGGACGTGCTCGACGGTTTGACGTCGCTCGCCGACAAGAGCCTCGTAAAGCCCGACCTGGCGGCGGAAGAGGATCCGCGCTTCGCGATGCTGGTGACGATCCGTGACTACGCCCACGAGCGGCTCGAAGGCAGCGAAGAGTTCGGCGAGCTTGCGCGCCGGCACGCCCACACCTACCTCGAGCTCGCGGAGAGCTCAGCCGACGGGCTGACGGGCCGGGAGGGCCGCCGCCTGGCCGATCGGCTCGAAAACGATCATGAGAATCTGCGCGCCGCTCTCGACTGGGCCGTCGCGAACGGCGAGGTGGAGTACGCGCTGCGCTTCGTCGTCGCCGTGTGGCGCTTCTGGCAGATCCGCGGCCATCTCGACGAGGCGCGACGGCGCGTCGATGTCGTGATCTCGATGCCCGGCGTTGCCGAGCTGCCAGTCGCGCTGGTGGCGCGAGCCTACGGCGCGGCCGGCGGGATCAGCTATTGGCAGGCCGACGTACCGACGACCCACCGTTTCTACACCCTTGCCCTGGAGGCCGCGCGCAGATCAGGTGACGAGCGACTGCTGGCTGAGGCGCTCTACAACTTCGGATTTGCGGCCGTGGAAGACATCAAGCTGTCCAATGAGCTGTACACCGCCGGGCGCCCGTATTGGGAGGAAAGCCTCGCGATCTACGAGCGACTGGGCGACAAACGCGGCGTCGCCGACGCCAACTGGGGGCTCGCGTCGGCTTACACCGCGACCGGCGAAGCGGACGCCGGGACAAGGCACGCAGAGGCAGCGCTGGCCGAGTACGAACGACTGAATGATCCCTTCGGCATCGGTTGGGCCCACTACATGCTCTCCGGCTTCAAGGTTCGGGCAGGCGATCTCGTGGGTGCCAGGGATCACCTGCGTGAGTCGCTTGGTGTCTTCGCGGCCGCCGGCGATCGAACCGGAATCCTGCTCAACCTGGCCGGCTACACCCTGATTGCCGGAATCGGGCCCGACCGTGAGCGCGCCAACCGGCTCGGCGGGGCGGTGGAGATGTTGCGCGCCGCGACCGGAGCGGGCTTGATCGACGATGCGCCCGAATGGTTCGAGTTCAGCATCCCGGTCAGGCCTGAAGGAGACCCGGAGGCGTCCCAGTGGTGGGATGAAGGCACGCGCATGTCGATCGAGGAAGCGGTCGCGTACGCGCTCGAGGATTCGCCGGTAAGCGAGCAGTAAGCCCCCGGTAAGGTGCCGCGATCAACATCGCGGCATGCGGTCCAGCAAGAAATCGAGACGCCCCTCCAGCCACGCCTCGTGCAACTCGAACATCGTGATGCCGTCGCGAGCGGAGGTCCGCCGCGCGGCTAACGCACTGCCGGAGGATCTCAACTGGGACGCGCTTTCGGCGGGCCTGCGGCCGGTCTTCGTGCGCCGAAGGCCCCTGCCACCCGGTGCCGAGGCACCGGTCACGTTTCGAATGCCGCTTGGCGTGAGCGTGGGATTGGGCGTCGACATCGGCCCAGCGTTCATGTACGTCGGGCCGGAGATGCTGCGCTCGTGGCCGGTGACGATCGAAGAGGCGTTCGATCGTGCGATGACCAATCTGCGCGAGGCGCTGCTTGCCGAGCGCTTTG
Source organism: Candidatus Limnocylindrales bacterium (assembly GCA_035629915.1). Taxonomy (GTDB): domain Bacteria; phylum Chloroflexota; class Limnocylindria; order Limnocylindrales; family CSP1-4; genus JALYGJ01. The sequence continues at coordinate 30,571 of DASQLS010000238.1, forward strand.
TCGAGATGGAGTACGGCGCCATCGCCGGAGTGCCCATCTGGTGGTACCAGTCGCACGCCGGCATCGCCTCGGGAATGCTGCTGCTGGAGGATGAGCTGGCGAAGCGCTACGGCGACCAGCCGCGACTGCTCGCGGCGCCCATGAGGAACCTTCTTCTTGCCGCGCCGTTCGACGCCGACCGTGAGCTGCTGTGCTGGATCAGAGACGAGATCGCCGGCGAGGATCCCAACGGGCTCGATCTGCCGATCTTCGCGCTGGTCGATGGACGACTGTCGATCGACAGCCGCTCAACGGCGGCCGAGCAGGCGATGGTTCACTGATCGAACCAGGCGCCGTGGTTCACGAACGGCGCGCGTCCTCGCCGGGAATGCCTCGCTCGGTCAACGCGGCGCCGAAACCCTCGAGATCGGCAACCGTGACGTACAGGGCTGGCGGGTGCAACAGTCCCCAATGAACCGGTCGGCGAAGGTCGAGCCGAACGCTCGCGTTGTGGTTACCGCCAAAGGACATGACACCGTCGAGAATGCCCCGCCGCACGCCGATCGCGGTGATCCACAGCCACGGTCCTTCGATGCGCCAACGGGTGATGTTCTCAACCGGCGTCGAGATATCGAAGAACCCGAAGCTCGCGTGCAGGTCACCGTCGAGGTCGACGTAGCAGTTTGTTTGCCTGGCTCCGAACAGGAGCAGCAGTGGGCGAGATTTGCGGCCGAGTCGCATCGGGAAGCGCCGCGCGCTCATGGCGCCTCCATCTCGACACTGTCGAGGATCGGCAGTGCCTCCTGCCATGCCTCGTCGAGCTCTCCGGCCGTGGCCAGGACCAGGAAGAGCAGCAGTCCGTCGTCCCACGGCACCATCGCCAGCCGAGCGTCGTGCTCCGGGCCGAGCCCGAAGTCCCCGCCCGGGCTGCCGAAGATGTGGGTATCGGGCGCCATGCTGCTCAGGTCGATCTGCGTTCCCTCGAGGCCGGCGACGGTCACATCGGAGGGCTCGCTCGATTCGAGGTCGCTCCGCGCGGCCAGCAGCTCGGCCGCATCGGCCGGTGACAGATCGGACGTCGGTGTGTCTGGATCACCATGGATGACCGTCGGCAGTCCGAAGGCGATCCAACGCGATGG
>DASQLS010000239.1:0-9135 GCA_035629915.1 Candidatus Limnocylindrales bacterium
GCCTACGTGTCGCTGTACGAGGGCTTCGGCCTGCCGGTCCTGGAAGCGCTGGCCTGCGGCGCCGTCGTCGTTGCGAGCTCGACTACGGCAGTCTCGGAATCGGGCGGGGACGCGGTCGTTGGAGTGGAACCGTCGAGCGTCGATTCGATCACTTCCGGGTTGCGCCGCGCCCTCGACGACGCCGCCTTGCGTGACCAGCTGAGCGCTAACGCTGCCGCTCATCTTGCCCAGTTCACCTGGACTCGATGCGCCGAGGGGATGGTCGACGTATACCGAGCTGCGCTGAAGCGACCCGCCGGCTAGCGTCGGGCAGAGATCCCGAGCAGCTCCCTTACCTGTGCCGGCGAGGCGGGCTCGCGTCCGCTGGCCCGGCCGACGGCGACCAGGCGCTCGACGAGACGCGGATTGGTCGCCAAGTCGGTTCGATGGTCATCGAACCAGACGTTGTCCTCGAGCCCGACGCGGACGTGGCCGCCCATCGCAATTGCCCACTTCTGGACGGCGAACTGGAAGCGGCCGACGCCCGTCGCGGCCCACGTCGCGCCATGAGGCAGGCGCTCAACAGCGAGCGCCAGGTTGAGCGGCGTTGCCGAGAGCGTGCCCAGCGAGCCGAGCAGGATGTTGACGTAAACCGGATCGCCGAGCAGGCCGTGGCCGCGCAGGTAGCGAGCGAAATCGAGCATGCCCAGGTCGAACACCTCCCACTCGGGCACGATGCCCCGCTCGGCCATCGCCGTGGCGAGGCCGCGGATCGTGTCAGGCGAGTTGATCGATGCCTGCTTCGGAAAGTTCATCGAGCCGAGAGTCAGGCTGGCCATCTCGGGACGCGCGTCGCCTTCGATCGCAAGTACCGCGGCGCGTGGCTCCAGGTCGGAGACGACTCGGCCGCTGGTCGTGGCGCACAGGATGATGTCCGGGGCGGCGGCGCGGATTGCCTCGAAGTATTCGCGAGCTCGCTCGGCCGTCTGGCTCGGCTGACCCTTCTCGTCGCGCGGGTGGACGTGGACGATCGCTGCACCCAGATCGGCACATCGTCTGACGTCGGCGGCAACCTCGGCCGGCGTCAGCGGGACGTGGGGCGTCTCGGCACGCGTCGGAACCATGCCCGTGGGGGCCAGGTTGATGATCAGCTCGTCGATCGTCAGTGCCTTTCGATCGGCCGTGCCGGAACGCCGACGACGGTCGTGTCGGCGGGCACGTCGCTGACTGCCGCCGCTCCCGCTCCGACCACGGCTCGGTCGCCGATGCTGATCATGTCGCGAACCGTGGCCCCTACGGCGATGTAGACCTGCTCGCCCATGGTGATCTCGCCCGCCACTGACGCGCCCGGCCCGACGAACGACCACGGGCCGATGGTCGTGTGGTGGCCGATCGAGCACGCCCGGTTGAGCACCGTTCCGCGGCCGATCCGCGCCCCGGCGGCGACGATCACGCCGGGCAGCAGGACGCAGCCCTCCTCGATGACGGCCGACGGCGAGACGATCGTCGATGGGTGGCGAACGCCCAGCAGCCGACGCCCTTCGCTTTCGAGGCGCTCGACGTAGGCCCTGCGCGCGATCTGGCCGATGCCGATCACCAGCGGCAGATCCGGCTCGAACTCGGACTGCTCATCGACCCAGATCACCGGTGGCATGGCCGCTGCGCTGACGCGGCCCCGGTCGAGCCCCTCGATCATCGCCACGATCTCGATTCCGGCCGCGGCACACGTCTCGGCCACGTCCTGGGCGAAGTTCTTGGCGCCCGCCATGACGGCCCGCATCAGCGGCCGCCCTGGAAGTAGTCGTGCATCGTGTCGACGACATGGTCGACCTCGTCGTCGGTCAGGCGGCCGTGCATCGGGATGGCAAGCGTGCGCTTGGCGAGATCGCGGCCGCGGTCTGTGGACGACACCCGGCCTTCGAAGGCCGTCAAGTCCGGGATGGCGATCGAGTGGTACAGGCGGGTCTCGACTGCGGCGTCGGTCAATTGCTCGACCAGCGGCGAACGGTCGGCCGGGTCGTCGAGCCACACGAGCTGATCCTTGTGCGCCGATCGCTGGCCGGCCAGCGGGCCGGACAGACGCAGCGGCAAGCCCTCCATCCCGGTCGCGTAGCGGCGGTGAATCTCTGAGCGCCGCTCGAGCTGCGCCTCGAATCGCTCGAGGTTGCGCCGGGCGAGAGCCGCAGTCAGCTCCGGCACGCGAAGGTTGAGGCCCGGGCCGTACGTGTCGCCCAGGCCCGGGCGGCCGCCGTAGAACGCGAAACGACGCAGCGCCTGCTCGAGCTCATCGTCGCGAGCCGTGACGAAGCCACCCTCGCCGGCGCCGAGCGGCTTGGTCGAGCTGATGCTGAAAACTTCGGCGTCGCCATCGGCACCAACCGGCCGATCGGCGTGTCGTGAACCGAGAGCGTGGGCCGCATCGACGACAAGCGCTGCTCCGTTCTGCCGCGCCAGGTCGCGCAGCTCGTCGGTCGGTGCCGGCATTCCGGCCAGGTGCACGGGGACGATCACTCGCGTGCGATCGGTGATCGCAGCCGCGACCGCGCTCGGGTCGAGCAGCCCGCGCTCGTCGACGTCGGCCACGACGGGCACCATTCGCGACCAGAGCACCGTCTGCCACGTGGCCAGGAAGGTGTACGAAGGCACGATCGCCTCTGCGCCCGGCTCACCAAGCGTGGTCATCGCCGCGATCAGGCCGTTCGTGGCGGTGGTCACCGCGATCACGGGGCGATGGCCCGTCCAGGGTTCCAACTCGCGCTCGAGAGCGGCGACATGCTCTCCGCCGGCGAGCCAGCCCGACTCGATGATCTGGCGCGCGTCGGCAAGGAACGCGTCGATGTCGTGCGGCGGCAGAGGGACGTTGATGCGCACCGTCGCGCGCTTCGTGCCGGTCGTGCTGCTGGTCATCGCGGCGGACATCTCACTTGCTTGGCGAGATGGTATCGGCGCCCGCCCGGAGCACCCGTTCGAGGCTGACGGCCATCGACAGCTCGCCGCGCAACAGATTCTGACTCGCCTCGACCAGCCGGATTCGCCGCGTCTCGTCGCCCAGCAGCGTGCGCACAGCATCGACCAGCGACGATCGCGACACCTCGACGACATGCTCGTGCGGCCGCGGCAGCCAGTCGTCGCTCGAGGTCTCGCTGACCAGCGCCACGCCCGCGGCGGCACCGATCAGGTAGCGCAGCCCGGTTGAATTGTTGGGCACGCGATGGATGTCGACCATCACCCGCGCCCGCCGAACGAGTGCGTGGCGTTCCGCGCCGTACAGCCCGCCATCGACGACGACGACGCGCGGCTCAGGCCCAAGGCGGCGCTTGAAGTCGTCGAGCCACCGCGCGCGCCGGCCGCGGGCGGCAACGTCGCGGCCGAGGAACAGAACGTCGATATCGCGGTCACCTTCAGACGCGGCCACGAGCGGCCCGAACATCGCCGCGTGATAGCCGAAGGCCACCTGGCGGGCCTGCCATCCGACCAGGGCGGCGCCCGCCACTCGATTGCGCGACGAGACGACGAGCTCGTCGAACCACGCATGGGCTCGGCTCAGCTCTCGCGCGTTGCGACCCCACTCGCGCTCCACGGCGGCCTGCTCGCGCAGGCGCAGGATGCGATCACGTGTCTTCGGTCCGGCGAGCCGGCCGACAGTGTCGTGGACCAAGTCGAGCAGGCGCGCGCTCGGCAGTGCCCGGGCGATGCGCTCCACGGAAGACGCGCGGAAGGCGGGCAGGTTTTCGCCGTACCAGCAAATCCGCCGCGTCCGGTGCGGCGCCGCCAGGAAGCTGGGATAGGCGTGCGCGGAGCCGAGCATGAGCAGCACGTCGAACTCACCCTCTCGTGCCGGGTCGCTCAGGCGGCGGGCGTCAAGGCCCGTCTCCGTCGCGGCCGCGGCGACGGACGAGATCAGCTCATCGTGAAGCGGATGCTGATTCTCGTCGGCAATCGCGAGGCGCACGGTCAGGCGTCGCGGTCGGACGTGCCGGGCTCGCCCCCGGCGGGCTCGCCGGAGACGGCGATCAATACGCTGGTGAGTCCGAACATGCGCTGACGGACGAGGCGTACCGGCACGTCGCGCGGATAGAGCGCGAGCAGGGCGGATGCGGAGAGCGGGTTGAGCATCTGTTCGGTCGCCCAGATGCCGTTGCCCGTCATTCGCAGAAGAGGATGGCGCAGGCGGCGAGGCAGCCAGTGGACGAACGGCAACAGGGTGTGCGGATCAATCGGGAAGCGCGAGTTCGGAGTGCACACGAAGGCCCTCCGGCAGGTGCGCGCGATCTCGGCCACGAACCGACGCTGTTCCTCACGCGAGCCCACGTGTTCGATCACAGCGTTCGAAAAGCCGATGTCGAACTCGCCATCGGCGAATGGCAGCTGGCGGCCGTCGGCCTGAACGAACGCCACGTTCGGGAAGGTCGCGCGGAAGGCCGGCACCGGGCCGGGGGCGACGGCGACTATCGACTCCGGCCAGGGATAGCCGGCCTCCAGAAAGTTGCTCGATCTGGTCGTCAGGTCGGTTACGCCGATGTCCAGCAGCCGATCGGTAGCTGACGGGCTCATGGTTGCCATGAACATGCCGAAGCGGCGTTCTCGCGAGCGACCCGTGAAACCGGATGTGAAGCGCCACAGCGGTCCGCGGCGGCGCCCGCTGCTCAATCGCTCTCCGAGGGTGCCATCGCCGTCTCCTGGCCGGTGGCCCTATATGGCCAGCCGGCGGCGACGGCAGCCCCGATGACAAGCCACGTGACAGCGAAGTGCAGCGCGGTGGTGGACAGGTAGCCAACCAGCATTACCACCACCGCCGCGCCCAGGGCGATAGCCGGCGGCCCCCGCAATCTGTCGGACGAGACGCGCCACAGCATCCACGCAAGCAGCACAAGGAACGCCGCCAGGCCAACAGAACCAACGATGCCCGCATCGTGCAGGACCAGCACGGGCAGCACCGCGATCACCTCGGGAACATCGTTGTTGTCGATGTGCCGCTGGCCGTACGAATACGCGCCGCGGCCGATGATCGGGCTGGCCCGCCATTCCTCGAGGCCGAGCCAGACACGCTCCATCCGGTACTCGAGTGTGTCCAGCTCGCCCTTTGCCTCAGTTCCCGGCAGCGGCGTTGGCGTTGGCTCAACCGGCGCGCCAGGGTTCGCCACGGCCACGGTCGCCGCCTTGAGCAGGCCCGAATACTGCGGGTTGAGAACGAACGCCGGCAGCGCCAGGCCAACCAGCGTGCAGATGGCCGTCACGACGGCCGCTCGGCGAAGCACCGGTGTCAGGCCCGCGAGGCGGAGATGCATGATGAAGAACAGGACGAGGCCAACGGCCAGCCCGATGTAGGCGGCACGGGTGATTCCGAGGCCCAGCGCGAGCAGCGGCAGGGCCAGCACGAGCAGGTTGCGAGCACGGGGGCGGTGTCGAAACTGCTCGAGCGCGATGGGCACGACGAGCGCGAGCAGGCTGGCATACAGGTTGGGCTCATACGCCGGCAGGAACACGCGTGGGCTGCCTGCGGCCCCGGCCACGACCGGCGACCAGTTGCCAAAGGCGACGTAACTGAGGGCAGCGGCGATACCCAGCGCGGCGACCAAAGCTCCCGCGCCTGCCAACCAGGGCAGGGCGCCGCGGACGCGACCGGCCAGCAGCCAGGCTGCTGCCAGCCCGCCGGCCATCGAGACGGCGCTCCACAGCACGACGCGCATGCTCACCGCTGGCTGCTCGGCGACGATCAACGACGAGAGCGCGAGCGACCCGAGGTAGACCGCGGCGGCAGCGAGCAGCGGCCAGATCGGTCTCAGCGACGGCAGGTCGAGCCGGTCACGGTGCCAGACCGCCGCGGCGACCAGGGCCACGATCGCGGGCTGCTCGAAGCGCATCGAGCCCACGACTGTCGCGACCTCCAAACGCTCGAACACGGCGAGCAGGAAGACGATTCCGACGGCCGCTGCTGGTCGAGTCGGAACGAGCAGCGCCACCCCGGCGGCGCCGAGCGTGGCGAACAGGATCAGTCCCGCCATCAGGGGGCTGAAGCCGGTCAGCGCCCACACCGCCACGCCGCCCACGAATGCCGCGCCGACCACCAGCCAGCGCCAGACTCGATCGGGATGCGCGGCCTGGACTTCGGTCGTTGTCACTGCGAGCGCGATGATCGCGCATCAGCCCGTTTCGGCAGGGGTTCGCCGCTCACCCGATGAAGCGACCCAATGCGTCCATGGTCGCGGCCGCGCTGGCCGACGGCGCGAAACGCGCGGCGACTGCCTCGTGATGCGCGACATCGAGCGGCGTGGTGGCGAGTTTCTCGTACGCGTTGGCGGCCGCGCCGGCTTCCGCCGGATCTGCGTACTCGACCGCATCGCCGAGCGTCTCGCGGAACACCGGCGCCGAACCACACACGGCGCGGCCGCCGGCGAGCAGCGCCTCGATCGGGGCGAGGCCGAGCCCTTCGACGGTCGACGGCGCGAGAAGGACGCTGGACCGGTAGAGGGCGGTAAGTCGTTCGTCGTCGGCCTGGTCTAGGTAGTCGACGCGATCGCCGACGCCGGCGCCGGCGGCACGCTCGACGAGGTCCTGGCGAGCCGGCGCCGGATGCGTGCCGACGAACCTGAGCCGCACGTCGTGACCGCGCCGAACCAGCTCGGCCAGCGTGTCGACGGCCGCGCCGGGGTTCTTGTGCGCGGCAGGAACGCCGACGAACAGCAGATCCGGTGCATCGCTTGAATCGGCCGTCCCGTCCGGTGGCGCAGCAACCAGACCCGGATAGACGACTGCGATCCGATCCCGGCCCAGGTGCAGCCAGCGCCCGAGGTCGTCCGCGACTGAATCAGAGATGGCGATGACCAGGTCGGAGTGACGCAGCCGCTGCAGGTACAGCTGGTACACCGCGCGGCGGTGTCTTCGCATCGTGGCCATCGCGTTCGGGTAGAGGAGGGGGATCAGGTCGTAGCAAACGACGATCGAGAAACCGGTTCGCGGCGGTGCCAGCGGAGCCGTCGGGTCGGTCGCCACCCAGGCGTCGACCGGCCGACGGCCGAGCGCGATTCGGTCGAGTACTGGCCCGCTGAGCCAGCCCGCATCCTGCGGACGCAGCCGAACGCGCCGCGTGACGACCGTGTCGCCGCGCCAGAAGGCGAGCGGCACGTCCGCGGTGCGTACCGGCAGGACGTGCGCCGCCGCCCAGTCCGGCTGCTCGCCGGCAAGCGACGTGAGCACGCTCGTGAGGTAGCGGCCGATGCCGCGAATCGCGTGGCCGCCGAACGCGCCCGAGTAGGGCGTCAGGGGCGTGGCGTCGACAGCTATCACGGGCACCGTTCGAGGCTAGCGGTCACCGGCCTATCATCGGCCGCGTGACTGCGACCGGCCTCGGCGAGAAGCCGCCGGAGGTGACGGGCATCGGTCCCTCCAGTCGAACGGCCTTCATCCAGCTGCTGCTGCGCACGGGCGCGCTTCGTGTAATCACGTTCGCCGGCTCGATCGTGCTCGCCCGGCTGCTGCTGCCGGCCGACTACGGCATCTTCGCCGTCGTCATCTTTCTGGTCGGCATCCTGGTGCCTATCGGCGACCTCGGCCTGGGCGCGGCACTGATCCAGAAGCGTGAACAGCCGACCGAAACCGAGGTCGCGACGATGTTCACCGCCCAGCAGCTCGTCTGGCTGGGGCTCGTCGTGCTGGTCTGGATCCTTGCTCCGTTGATCAACCAGGTCGGGCTCGAGATGCCGCCCGATGCCGATTGGATGCTGCGCGTGACGGCGATCGCCATCTTCATCGCCCATCAGCAGGCGGTGCCCAACGCGATGATGTCGCGCATCCTGCGCTTCGGGCCGCTGGCCACGATCGAGGTCGTTCAGCAGATCGTCTACCTGGCGGTGGCATTGATCCTGGCCTTCAACGGCGCCGGCGCGTGGTCGTTCGTGATCGGGCTACTGGCCCAGTACAGCGTCGGGACGGTGCTCACGTACGTCGCCTGGGGCCGGCTGCCGGGACTGGGCATCGATCGCTCGGCGTTGCGCCGGATGCTCGGTTTCGGCGTCGTGTTCCAGCTGACCTACTTCACGAGCCTGCTGCGCGAGGCGCTCATCCCGCTCTTCGGTGGGCTGGCCGGCGGGATCACCGCCATCGGTTACCTGCAGTTCGGCCAGCGGCTCGGTCGGATGGTCGGCGGCATCGACGAGATCGTCGCTCGCGTCTCGTTCCCAGCGTTCAGCCGCATCCAGGACGACCCGGCTCGGACCGCGCGCGCATTGGTCTTCGTGGTCGAGTCGACCGCGCTCGCGGTCGCGCTGCTGTGGTGGCCGATCGCATCCGGTCCGACTTTGATCCCGGTGCTGTTCGGCGAGAACTGGGCACCGGCAGTGCCTGTCTTCCAGCTGACCGCGCTGGCTTCGCTGCTCGGGCCGCCGTTCCTGTACCTGCGCAATGTCGGCTTTGCCGCGGGTCGCGCCCAGGCGCTCCTGCGCTGGTCAACGCTCACGGCCGCGGTCACGTTCGTGGTCTTCCCGCTGCTGGTGGTTTGGCTGGGCCTAGTAGGCGGCGGAATCGGCTTCGTCTTCTACGCCGTGGTCCAGATCATCGGCTGCGCCATAGCCACGCGCGACGTGGCACGACTGCCGTGGATGCGCCTGTTTCGCATCTACCTGCTCGGCTTCGTGGCCGGGATTGCGGCCGCGGCCGTGCTGATCTACGTGACCGGTTTTATCGGCCTGATCGTGTCAGGCCTCGTGTTCGGCGCCGTTTACGGGTTGCTCGTGCTCGTCTTCGAGCGTGCCCAGCTCAGGCGCGCCTGGGTCCTGGTGCGCACGGGGACCGCCGCCGAACCCATCTGACGAGCCGCGCATTGACGGATCTGGCGCGACGCCGACAAGGTTGAGCAGCGATGGCGCCGCGTCGAGCACGCTGATGCTGCGGCGCGACTGGTCCGCCTCGATCGAGCTGCCGGCGGCAATGAGGATCCCCTCGCGGATGTGCTCGCCGGTGTTGCCGCCACCCGGCCGGACACGGGCCGAGATGCCCAGCTCGGCAATGGCGATCTCACGCAGGTCTCCGTCGACACTCAGGCTGGCCCGGTCGCCAAGCTCGGCCGGGTCCGACAGGTAGTCGACCTCGAACGAGACGGTGCGACCGTTGTTGCGCAGCTCGCGAAACATCGGCCCGCGGCTGTGCGCGACCGACTCG
>DASQLS010000240.1:0-16941 GCA_035629915.1 Candidatus Limnocylindrales bacterium
TCGACGGTCATGCGCTGGCCGTCGATGTACACCAGCGTGCTCGGGTTGCCCATCACGAACGGACGCAGCTCGAGCCCGAACAGCTCGCAGTAGGCCAGCGTCAGGTCGTGCACGCGCGGGATGCGCATCGCGCCGGCCTCGGCGTACAACCCGGGAGCGAAGTCGCGGATCGTCTGGACGCGGCCGCCGACGCGATGCTGTGCCTCGAGCACGAGCGGCTCATGGCCCTGCCGCTTGAGCTCGAACGCGGCAACCAGGCCGGCGATGCCGCCGCCCAGGATGAGCACCCGCTTGCCCGGCTGAGTTCGCGGCTCGAGACCCTCGGCGGCGGTGGCGACGATCTCATCGCCGATTGGCGGCAGTGAATCTGGATCCGGGCGACCCGAACCCGCGACCTCAGATGGCTGGTCGGTCACGTTCCCTCCACGGTCAATGGTGTTCGTGCTTATTCGCGCGCCGGAGTCTATCCGCCGCGCGTGGCCATCAAAGACCTTCGATGGCCGCCTGGGCGATGCCGATCGCGAGCTCCCTGGTGTTGTCGGCTGGATCCAGCTCGAGGGTGACCTGAACGGCATTGCCGCCACTGAGCACCGACAGCGTCGAGTTGCTGGGCCACCAGCGTGCGTCCCGACCGAGGTCGGCCACGGACTCGGACTCGCCCAGGGCGCCGATCGCCTGGTGGTGGACCGCCTCGAGGGCGATCGAGAGCGTCACGTAGCGCGATGGGTCGAGGCCGTACGTCCACAGGCAGCGATCGACGTCGTTGAGCGTGTAGCCGGCAGGCGGCCCGACCGAGTCCATGCCGACGATGTCGTCCATGTCAGGCACGAGCTGGCACGCGCCGATCAGCCCGGGACTGCCTGGCGGGCCGTTCGATGGCGCGACCGTTGGTGTTGGAGCACTGGTGCACGCTCCAAGCGTGGCTCCCACGACGAGCGTCGCGAGCAGGCCCAGGCGGAAGCGACTCATCCGATCCGAGTGCACCCTACTGCGGCAGCCGGCGGCCGAGCTGCCAATACACCTCGGTCGTGGCGACGTTGGGCGGCGGCAGGGAATCGGGTATCTCGAATTGCACGGTGGCCCCGGACGGAAGGGATTCCACGCCGGAGTTGGTGCCACCGAGGATGTTCCCTGCCGCGTCGCGATACACGGCGATGATCGGCATGAACGTCTGGTCCGTCGTCAAGGTGCTCGTAAGCGACCCCGTCGTCAGCCGTCCGATATCGGTCGCCACCGACTCGACATCGGTGATCTCGACCGTGCCCGAGGAAATGAGCGGAACGTACGGCGTCGGATCATCGGCAGGCGTTACGACGAATCGCGTGGTCGCCGCTGTACCGCCTTGTCCGGCGATCGCCGTTGTCTGCCCGGGCAGGATCGTCACATAAAGTTCATCGCCGCCGAGGAACAGGTCGTCCGCTCCATAGAACTCGATCTGAACCGGCATCCGGAAGATCGCCCATTCGGTGTTCGGGTTGGTGAAGACCGCGGCCCAGCTCGAGAAGTCGTTGCCGTCCGTATTGATCGGCGTGAAACCAAATGAGTCGACCACGACGGGCTGATACGAGCCTTCGTCAGGCGTCGGCACGGGCTCGAGGGTGGGACGAGGAGTTCCGGGATCCGTCGAGCCCGGTGTAGGGCTGCCGGCTGAAGGCTGCAAAGTCGACGCGCCCGGCGTCGCAGTCGACGGCGACGGGGCGGGATCGTCGCTTGGCTCGCCAGACGGAAGAACGAGAGATGGCTGAACGGGGGCGGACGGGCTCGGACCGACGGGACTCTGAGTGGGAGCCGGCGATGAGCAGGCGACCACGATCAGGCCGATCGAGAACCACATCTGCGTTCTTGATCTCAATGCTGCACCTCCGCAGGTGTGGATCGTGCCAGAAATGGTGAGCCCCGGCGGATTGCGACCGCCGGGGCTCTCCTCTACCTGCGACCGCGGTCACCCGCGGGTCGCACGAAGTGCTACTTGACGAAGGAAAACAGCGCCGTGTGCGTGGTGTTATCGATCAGGCTGACCGTGAACTCACGACACGTGTTCTTCCAGCTTGAGTTGGTCTTCCAGTTGTAGTGGTAGGCGCCGTCGCTGTACGTGATGCCCGAGCCGCCGGGCGAGGTCGTCGACTGCGCACTACCTATCGGTGCCAGCGTCGTGCAGTCGACCTGCTGCGAGGTTGGCGTGCCGGCCATGAAGATGGCCAGCCCGAAGTCGCCGCCGAGGCTGAAGCTGACTGGGACGTTGCTCCCGGCTTTCCGGGTATTCACGCCATCAACGATGGGCGGCAGGAAGCCACTGAACTGATCCCAGTAGACGTTGTACTGGTGCGTCACGCTCGACTCGTTGCCCGCCACGTCCTCGGCCGTGACCGTGAACTGGTGGAGGCCAACAGTGCTGGTGTCGAATGCGGCACCGTCGGCGACGGTTCCGACGCAGGTGCCGTCGACCACTCCCGACACCGCGTCCGTGCACTCGTAGTCAGCGAGCTGAACGGAGTTGAGCGGGTATTGGCCGCCGTCGGAGGGCTCGGTGATCGTGATCTCCGGTCCCGTCGCGTCGATCGTGAACTCGAGGGTGTTGGTCGCTTCGACATTGCCCGCGTTATCGGTCGAGCGATATGCCAGCGTATGCGGACCATCGCCGGTGACCTGGAACGGTGCGCTGTAGGCAACGAAGCCGGCACCGTCGAGGTCGTACTCGGTCGAGGCGATGCCCGAGCCGATGTCGTCGCTCGCGGTCAGGGTGACCGTGGTCGGATCGTCGTAGTAGGTGTTCGTCGCTGGCGGCTGAAGGTCAGCCGTCGTGACCGGTGCAACCTGGTCGAGCGAGCAGGTCGCCGTCGAGGTCTGGGTCGGATCGCTGACCGACGTCGCGGTCAGGCTGATCGTCGCGTAATCGTCGGCCGCTTCGGTACGCGTGATGTACACGGGCACGTTGGTCGAGCCACCGAAGGCCGCGTAGGCAAGCTCGTTGGGCAGTTGGGCCGCCCATCCGGTGCCTGACGTGACCGAGGTGCTCAGCCGGTAGACGTCGTTGCTCACCGCCGAGGTCAGGTCGCTCGTCTCCGGGTGGCCGTTGGTGAAGCTCGAGAACGTACCCGTGTTGTTCAGGTTGAAGTTGCAGTGACCGTAGTTTTCGGTCAGCAACGAGGGTGTCGGGTTGTCGAGGGTGACACCACGCGTGTGCGGGCCGTTGCCGGCCAGATTCTGGACCGCGATCTGGTAGTGAACGATGCCACTCACCTCTGAGCGATTCAGGATGAAGAAGCGCAGGTTGTTGCGTGTGTCGGTCCACTCATAGAACGAACCTGAGCCGGTGCCCGCGTGGAACGTGGCGTCAGCGAGCTGGCGCGGATCGCCCGTCGTCACCCACTGAATGCTCGAGTCCGGTCGCGTGAAGTCCTGAATATTGATGTCGGTCGGGTGAGCGTCAACGACCCACGCGAAGCAGTTGAACGAGTTGGGGCCGCAGCTGCTGGCAGCGGTCTTGTTCTTTTCGATCAGCACGCCCGTGCTGGCCTGGAACGAGTCCGCGCCGATCTGCTGGTTGACTTCGACGATGTAGTTGTTGAAGCCGCCCGGACCTGAGCAGGACAGGCGGTTTGAGATGATCTCGTTCAGTGGGTGGGCCTTGGTCAGCGGTGCGGAGAGCGTGATGCCCGTGCCCCCCGCGCCGGCTGTGCCGACTGCGGTCACGCGGGCGATCTCGTCATTACCACGGTCACCGACGATCACGTCGCTGTTGACGGTGAAGTTGGTGATGCTGTCGACCTTGATGTTGGTGTCGCCGATGCTCGCCGCAGCGGCGAGGACACGCGGGGTGGACATCACGGTGCACGCCGGGTTGGCATCGCCACCGTCGAGGTTGATGCGGACACCCATTTGATCGCCTGGCCCGGGCGCCGCCTCGCGAGCCTGGACATCGACGACTGCCAGGCCGGAGGTGGCCAGGTCGCCACGATCGAGGTCGACGAAGTTGGCTGCGGTGACGAAGTTCTCCTGGATCTTGTCGCGCAGGACGTGCTGCGAGCCCAGCGCGGTGCCCATCGTTGACGGAATGCGCCAGCGTTGATGGGTGCCGCCCGGTCCGTTGAATGAGCCGCGGCTCATCATGCTCCAGTAGCCGGTCGCGGCTCGCTGGAACGGCGCGATGTACGGATTGTTGTAGTTGTCCCCAAGACCGAGGTTGTGGCTCAGCTCGTGGGCGTAGACGGCCATGCCGGAGCCTTCGCCCTCGGTCGAGCTGTTCCCCGACGCACTTGGCCACACGGTCGCCGCGGAGCGCCATGACGTCCACGGGATGTAGCGGGTGGCCGCCCAGTTCTGGGGGATCTCAGGGTTTGGCGGGCCAAAGGCATCCGGAACGGTATCGACCGCCGGCGACGGGCCGCCGGTGAACTGCATCTCTCCGAATTCCTGCCAGGTACCGCTTTCGTCCTGACCGGCGCTGACGACGAAGAAGTTGTCGAGCGCGTTGCGCTCTGCGAGAGAGACATGGTCAGCCCAGGCCACAGCGGCGTCCGTGCGGAAGTTGCGGTTGCAGGTGTGCAGGTATGTATTCGCGGCAACAGTGAATGCCGTCGTGTTCATGTCGCGGACGATTGTGTTGTTGGCGTGACCGTGGGTCAGCGGAGACGTGACGCTCAACCAGGTGGCCGTAAAGTTGCCGCCTGAGGCGTGCGCAAGGGTCGTGGGGGCGCTGAGGTTGAGGCCCGTCCCACCGGCACCGGTCGTGCCGACCGATGCCACGGTGACCAGCTCGTCGTTGACGCCGCCCTCGAGGAGAAGCGTTTCACCAACGGTGATGTTCGTGACGCTCGAAACCTTGATATTGGTCGCGCCGACAGCGACCGCAGCCGACAGCGTTCCGCTACCGGTGGCATCGCCAACTGCCGCGACAGTGCGGTTCTCGAGCCGGTCGTCCCAGCCGATATTGAGGACGTGACCGGCGGCAATGCCGGTCAGGGAGTTCGGACGCAACGTGGAAACGCCTGCCAGCGAGGTGGTGTTAACCGTCGTGGCGGCGCCGGTCGAGATATGTGTCGCGTCAGCGATGGCAGTAACCGTTCGGGTCGCGCTGAGCGTGCCGCCGCCGCCGACATCGGGCGCGACGTTCATCAGGATCTTGCCAACCGAGAAGCTGGCGCTCGAGACGACCTCGATGCTGGTGACGCTGGTCTGGGCCGAGTTGATCGACCTGGTCTGGACGTTGCAGGTCGAGTTGTTCGACCCCGCGATGTCGTCGATGAAGTACTCGCCCTGGTCACCGAACAGCTGGTACGGCCCGTAGCCGGTCAAGTTCACGCCGTATCGGCCGAATGAGTCTTCCATCCAGTACCGGTTCATCGTCTGGTAGTTGTTCGCGGCGCTGGCGGTGCCCAGCCAATCGACGTAGAAGGCGGGCACATTGGCGCGCGGGATATTCGCGCCGAGGGGACCCGGGTTGCCGAACACGTCCGACCCGGCGGGCTGCGTGACGGTGAACGGGGTGTCCGGGAAGTCGTTCAGAAGGAGACCTACGTCCCACTCTTCCACGGTCGGTTGAATGCTGTTGTCGGCATAGTTCGGGCTATTCGGAATCGGGTGATAGTCATCCCAATCCTGGTCGTTGGGCTGAGTGACCACTTGAGGGTCGATGGGCGTCAGCGGCGGCGGCGGATCGTCCGCCAGCACGACCGCCGGCGCGACGATCATCGAGCTGAGAAGCATGATCAAACCAAGGGCAACGGATAGCGACCGTCGCCCAGCGACCACATGAACTGGCATCTGTCCCTCTCCCAGTCATCCGCTGCGGTCGCCGCCTTGAGTGCCCGGTCGAGTCATGAGCGGATTAGGTCAGGTTACCTGACAAGCAGCCAGGTGCGACGCCGATTTTTGTCGTGTGGACACCCGTATTTTCAGTAGAGATCGCGACGGCGAAGGTTTCGTTCCTGAGCAACCTGGCGCGCCGCGGACGATCGGCTGATCCCGCCGCTCACCAGGCGATCGACCTCGCTGCGGGCCTCGTCCACGGCTTCGGCGTCGGCCGCCGACGAGACGTTCGGATCTGCGCCCTCGACGACGATCGTCACCTCACCCCGTGGCGGGGTTGCGCCAGCTTTGGCGGCGAGCTCAGACATGCTCCCGCGCCACGTCTCTTCATGGATCTTGGTCAGCTCACGGGTCAAAGCTGCGCGCCGGTCGATGCCGCACACCTCGGCCAGGTCGCTCAGCGTGGCGCCCGCCCGGCGCGCCGATTCGAAGAGGACCGTTGCTCGTTCGTCGGCAGCGATGCGCGCCAGTCGGACGCGCCTTTCTCTTCCTGATCGGGGCAGAAATCCCTCGAATGCCCAGCGCGGGGCAGCAAATCCACTGACCACCAGCGCGGCGAGCACGGCCGATGCGCCAGGAATGGGCACCGCGGCGCCACCGAGGGCGAGCCAGTCGGCCACAAGCTCCCCTCCCGGGTCACTCACCAGTGGCGTACCTGCGTCGCTCACGAGCGCCAAATCGTTGCCGGCGCCAAGGTGTTCGATCAGCTCTGCGTGGCGTCTCGTTCCCGACTTTGCGTGATACGACACAAGGCGAGTAGCGATGTCGTATCGCGCCCACAGCCGTCGCGCGATCCGAGTGTCCTCAGCGGCGGCCAGCGGCACAGTCCGCAACACTTCAAGAGCGCGCAGAGTGATGTCGCCGAGGTTGCCGATGGGCGTGGCCACCACGTAGAGAGTGCCGCCAGGTGCGGGTGCCTCGACCACGCCCCGGCTAGTCCCTGGGCCGCGGGCGACGACGCGGATACAGGTAGTCGACTCCCGGCGTGCGCGTCGTCAGCTTGGCCACCGGCGGCGTCTGGCGCTTGAACTCCGAGCCGGCGACGAGATCCTGAACTCGATCGATTGTGGCGCCGTCGAAGCCGAGGTCGAGCAGCTGTTCACGCGAGTGCCTTCGGTCGACCATCCAGTACAGCAGGCGGTCGGCCTCGGCGTACGTGATGCCCAGCTCGTCCTCGTCCGTCTGCCCCGGCCACAGATCGGCCGTCGGCGGTTTGGCCAGAACCGGGGCCGGGACGTCCATCGCCTTGGACAGCTGCCGGACCTGGGTCTTGTACAGGTCTCCGATGGGCAGGATGGCGGCCGCGTTGTCGCCGAAGATGGTGGTGTAGCCGAGTAGCGCCTCGGTCTTGTTGCCGGTACCAACCACCAGCCCGCGCCACTCCACCGACAAGTCGTACAGCGTCGCCATTCGCGCGCGCGCCGCGAAATTGCCGCGCCGGCCGCGGTCGACCGATGCCCCTTGCAGGGCGCCATCGAAATATCCGTCAACGATCGGCGAGATGTCGACCAGACGGCTCTCGCAGCCGAGCCTGGCGATGATCTCCTCCGCATCGGCGCGCGACTCGGGCGCCGAGGTGCGGTAGGGCATCAGGACGCAGAGCAGGTTCTCGGCGCCGATGGCCTCGACCGCGAGATATGCCACGAGCGCCGAGTCGAGGCCACCCGACAAGCCAAGCAGCAGCCGCTCGAAGCCCGTCTGACGCAGATGCCCGCGGATGAACTCGCCGATGAGCCTTCGAGCGATGTCGGTGTCGATGAGCAGCTCCGCGATCGCCGCGGCGGGCATGGGCGCTGGCTCGGGCGTCGAACTCATTGGCCGCTATCCGCCTCGTCGGCCTGACCGGATCGCTCGCGAACGATGCGCTCCAGCTGGCGGAGAACGAATTCGGGTCGCTCATCGCGCAACAGCGGCAGCGCCATCCGCTCGCGGCGGACGGCGTCGAGGTCTATCTCGGTCGTGTACAGCCCGGCTTCGAGCAGCGGCGCCACGAAGGCAGCGTCGCCACTCGGATCAATGACCCGTGATCCACCCCAGAAGGTGACGGATTCCTCGACCCCAACCCGGTTGACGAAAACCACGTAGCTCGTCGTCAGCTGGGCATAGGCGCGCATCAACGTGTCCCACGACTCGGCGCTGCCCAGCCCGCCCTCGACGGGAGCGGCGATGTCCCTGCCCGGTGACGACGAGATGTTGACCAGCACCTGGGCGCCATCGAGCGCGAGCAGATAGGCCGACGGCAGGTGCCAGAAGTCCTCGCAGATGCACAGCCCGAGGCGCACGCCGAGCTGTGAGTCAACGGCGCCGATCTGGTCGCCGGCGCCGAAGAAGCGGCGTTCGTCGAACAGCCCGTAGTTGGGCAGGTACGACTTGCGGTAGACGTGGCGCACCTCGCCCTGCTCGAGCAACGCGGCCGAGATGTACAGCTGCGCGCTGGCCGATTCCTCGACGAAGCCGACGATCACGCTCATCCCGGGGGCGACGGCGGCGAGGTCGATCAGACGCTGGTCGTCAGCGCGCATCGCGACTTCGGAGTTGAGGTCCTGGAGCAGGTATCCGGTCAGGCCGAGCTCGGGAAATGCCAGCAGATTGACGCCCTGACGGGCAGCCTCCTCGATCGTGCGCCGGTGTTCGGCGAGGTTCGCCTCCAGCAGTCCCAGCCCGGGCGCCAGCTGTCCGAGGCCGATGCGCAATCTCGTCACTTCTGGATGGTAGCCACGCCCCGGATCGCAGGATGGCCGGCGAGCGACTTCAGCCCGGCGTGGATTCGCGGCGCGACGCGAGCGGAGCGCCGCGATCGTCGTCGTCGAGCTCGTCGAGGCGCAGGTTGGCGGTCCACGAAAGGTGTTCACGCATCGACTGGCGCGCGGCCGCGGCGTCGCCGGAGCGAATCGCCTCCAGGATCGCCTGGTGGCCGTGCAGGGATTCGGCCGGCCCGTCCGGCCGGCGCTCGAGGCTCATCCGTCGGCCAACCCGGAGCAACGGACCGATCAGCTCGATCAGCCGGATGAGCAGGTGGTTGCGCGTGGCATCCAGCACCAGGCCGTGAAATCGGATGTCCGCATCCGTGAAGTGGTCGATGTCGTCCGCCTCGAAGCTGTCGACCGATGCGAGCATCTCCTCCATCGCCCCGATCTCGGCCTCCATCTGGGCCAGCTCGGGGCTGGTTCGCCGCCCCGCGGCCAGGCCGGCCGCGCCGGACTCGATCACCCGGCGCAGCTCGAGCAGCTCGAGCAGGACGGTGTCGAACGCGCCGGTATCGATGCGCGCCGCGATCAATCGCGGATCAAAGTCGTTCCAGTCACGTTCCGGTGCGACGCGCGTCGAGCGGCCCTGGCGGCTTTCGACGAGCCCGATGACGGTCAGCTCCTTGACCGCCTCGCGCACGACCGGCCGGCTGACGTCGAACTGGGTCGCGAGCTCCTCTTCCGACGGCATCGCATCGCCGGGCTGGATCTCGCCGCGGACGATGCGTCGGACGAGGGCGTCGCTGATCCGCTCCGACAATGTCGGGGAGCGCAAAGTGACGGCGGGTTCGTCGTTTGCCACGTTGAAACGAAGCCCTTCCTTCCCCTCCCTCGAATGGTCGTCATGGTACCAAACAGGTCGTCCACGAGGGCTCGCTCACGCTCATCGGTTAAATGCCCTAAACCATCTGGCTATCCGATTGGACAAGGTGCTAGGCTTCGTCAACTTGTCTGACACGAGGGCCGTTGCACCGTGCGCGGCTACACCGGGCAGCGGGCTAAAAAGCCCCAGGGAGTGCCGCGGCAGACAGGGAATAGAGGAGGATTCGACTAGATGGTCCATCAACCCAGATGGCTGAGCCTTGTTGCCATCGCGGTGGTCGGCATGCTTGTGCTGGTGGCTTGTACACCGGCGACTGGTCCTACGGCCAGCCCAGCTGCTTCCGCCACGAGCGCACCAAGCGCGACGGCTGCCCCCAGTGACGCTCCGACGGATGCGCCGACGGACGCGCCGAGCGACGCACCGAGCGACGCGCCGAGCGATGCGCCGAGCGAGTCACCGGATGCTTCGGAAACGCCTGCAACGGTAGGCCTCCAGTACCCGACCGATGGCGGCGTGGTATGCCGCGACGGCGATACGCCGGGCGAGTTCAACGGCGAGGAGTACACCGGCAACATCGAATCGATCCAGGCGCCGGACGACCTGACCGTCGTCTTCAACCTGTGCTCGCCTGATGTCGCCTTCCTGCAGAAGGTCGCCTTCACCGTGTTCGCGATCAACGACTCGGGTTGGCTCGAGACGAACGTCCCGAGCGGCGCGATGCTGACCGACATGAACGGCACCGGCGCGCTTCAGCTCGACGAGTGGCGCGCGGGCAGTGAGATCCTGTACAGCCGCTACGACGGCTACCACGGCGAGCCGTCGGCAGTTGCCAGTGCAGTGCTGCGCTGGTCGGCCGAGTCGGCAGCCCGCCTGACTGAGCTTCAGTCGGGCAACGTGCACGGCATCACCAACGTCGGTCCGGATGACTTCGAGACCGTCGCCAATGACCCGGCACTTCAGCTCGCCACGCCCGAGGGCGGCGCGAACCTGAACACCCTGTACCTCGGCATGAACCACAACGTCGAGCCGTGGAGTGATCCGCTGGTTCGGCAGGCGATTGCCGTTGGTATCGACAAGCAGCGCCTGGTCGACAACTTCTATCCGGAAGGATCAGAGGTCGCGACTCACTTCACGCCGTGCGCAATCGAGTTCGGCTGCGAAGGCGATGCATTCCCCGAGATGGACACGGAAACCGCGATCGACCTGCTTGATCAGGCCGGTTTCAACGAGGCCAATCCGCTCACGACCACCATCCAGTACCGCAACGTGATCCGCGGCTACCAGCCTCTGGCACCGCAGATCGCACAGGACCTGCAGCTCCAGCTCGCCGACATCGGCATCGTTGCCGAGATCGAGGAGCAGGAGTCGGCAACCTTCATCGAGAACTCGAACCAGGGCCTGCTTGATGGCCTGTTCATGCTCGGTTGGGGTGCGGACTATCCGGAAGTGACCAACTTCCTGGACTTCCACTTCGGCCCGGGCGCGACGAGTGCCTTCGGTGACTTCTACCCGACCATTGCCGATCCTCTGTCAGTCGGTAACTCGACTGCAGATCCGGCGGCCCGCGCAGCGGCTTACGCCGAGGCAAACTCGGCCATCGTGGCCGAGGTGCCGATGGTGCCCGTCGCTCACGGTGCGTTCGGTAACGCGTATGTAGCCGGCGTGGATGTCGCGCAGGCTTCTCCGATCAGCAACGAGATGCTGGCCCGCATGGCGCCACCTGAGGGCGAGGAAATCGTCTTCATGCAGAACGCCGAGCCGGGCACGCTGTACTGCGCTGACGAGACTGACGGCGAGGCGCTCCGTGCCTGCGAGCAGAGCATGGAAGGCCTCTACGGCTACGCGACCAACACCTCGGAAGTAGAGCCCGTTCTCGCGACGGGTTGCGAGCCGAACGAGGATGCTTCGCAGTGGACCTGCACGCTCAAGGAGGGCGTCACGTTCCACGATGGTGCAACCTTCGAGGCACAGGACGTGATCACGTCCTTCGCCCTGCAGTGGGACGCGGCTAACCCCCTGCACGTCGGCAGCACCAGCCAATTCGAGTACTTCCCCGGTCTGTGGGGAGGCTTCCTGAACGCGTCGGCTCAGCCGGCACCGCCGGAATAAGCTCGAACCTCAGCTAGATCTGTCAAGGGGCGCCGGCCACAAGCCGGCGCCCCTTGCGTCTATCCTCAGTTCCGACTTGAGACTGGACCAGAGAAACACTTGATCCGGTTCATCATTCGCAGGCTCCTGGTCAGCATTCCCGTCCTGTTCGGGATCATCTTTTTGACCTTCCTGCTGGCACGCGTGATCCCGGGCGATCCGTGCCTGGTAGCGCTCGATCAGCGCGCCAATCCCCAGAGCTGCGCCCTCTTCAACGCTCGGTTCGGCCTGGACAAGGCCGTCATCCCGGGCGTGTTCCGCGAGGACGGCCAGCTCGTCCTTCGCCTCGAGCAGCTGCCGGCAACGCTGCTCGACAATCAATTCACGGCCTACCTCGGTCAGCTGGCACGGGGCGACCTGGGAGATTCGGTAGCCAACCGCAAGCCGGTCACCCAGGTGCTCCTCGAGCGCATGCCGACCACCATCGAACTGACGATCTACGCGCTCATCTTTGCCATCACTGTCGGCATGACGCTCGGTATTGCGTCTGCCTACCGGCGCAATTCGAAGGCCGACGTTGGCACGATGATGGTCGCCAACCTGGGCGTGTCGATCCCGGTGTTCGTGCTCGGACTGTTCATGGCGTATCTGTTCGCGGTGATCCTCAAGGACTCGCCCATCGCGCTGCCGCCATCCGGCCGCCTCTCGGCAGGCTTCCGCTTCGACACGATTCCGGAGGCGTGGGGCCTGACCGAGCTGAGCGGCCCGCCGCGCTCGATCCTGGACTTCCTGTCCAACATGTACACGGTCAACGGCGTCGTGACCGGACAGTTCAATCTTGCCTTCGACGCGTTCCGGCACCTGATCCTGCCGGCGATCGCGCTGGGCACAATTCCGATGGCGATCATCGCCCGCATGACCCGCTCGAGCCTGCTCGAGGTCCTGGGTCGCGACTACATTCGGACTGCCCAGGCCAAGGGCCTGCGGCCGAGGCTCGTCCTCTTCCGCCATGGCCTGCGCAACGCAATGCTGCCCGTCGTGACCGTGATCGGGCTGTCCGTTGGTGGGCTGTTGAGCGGCGCCGTGCTGACCGAGACAATCTTCGGCCTCGGCGGAATCGGCCTGGTCGTCTATGAATCGATCACCGGCCGCGACTACGTCGTCATCCAGGGCATGGCGATCATGGTCGCCATCATCTACGTCGTGGTGAACCTCGTGGTCGACATCAGCTATGGCTTCCTCGATCCGCGCGTGCGACTTTCATGACCAGTAATCCGGGGGGCGCTGAATCCTCCCTTCGCCCAGTCGTCGCAGCCAACGCGGTAGCCGTGGGCACGTCGACGACTGGCGCCCGTCGCGCGTCGCTGCGGCGCATCCTGTCCCAGCGCTCAGCGGTCATCGGGCTCGTCATCATCGGCTTCCTGTTCACGATCGCAATCGGTGCCGACTTCATCGCCACCCATCCGCCGAATGACACCATGCTCCGTGTCGAGGAGGGCGCCAGGCCGCGCCAGGCGCCCTGCATCCATATCCTGGGCTGCCCGGCCGATCAGCCGCAGCACCTGCTCGGGCTGGACGGCAACGCGCGCGACGTATTCAGCCGGATCGTTCACGGATCGCGCACGTCGCTCGTCATCGGCTTCGTCACCGTCGCCGCTGCGATCGTGATCGGCACCCTGATCGGCGCCGTGGCTGGCTTCCTGAGCAACCGGACGGACGGCCTGCTGATGCGCTCGATGGACGTGCTGCTCGCCTTCCCTGCCCTGCTGCTGGCCCTGGTCATCGTCACCGTCCTCAAGCCAACCTTGTTCAACGCCATGATCGCCGTGGCGATCGTGTCGATTCCCATCTACGCCCGGGTCATGCGTGCCTCCGTGCTGTCGGTGCGCGAGCAGGACTACGTCACCGCGGCCAGGGCGCTAGGCGACTCGTCGTTCAACATCCTGCGTCGACGGGTGATGCCCAACGCAATCACGCCGCTCATCGTCACCGGCACTCTCGGCATCGGCACGGCCGTCCTCGAGGTAGCTGCCCTCTCGTTCCTCGGCCTGGCTGCACAGCCGCCGCTCGCAGAGTGGGGCACGATGATCGGCAACGAGCGCAACCAGCTCTTCTCGGCACCTTGGCTGATCATCGCGCCGGGCGTGATGCTTACCCTGACCGTGCTCGGCTTCAACCTCCTCGGCGACGGCCTGCGCGACGCCCTAGACCCGCGGCTCTCACGATGACGGACGACGGAGCCGCACAGACGATCATCGTCCCGTCGCTCGACGAGACGCTCATCGAGGACGTTGGGTCGGTTGCCTCAGCACATCATCAGACGGGCGAGGTGCTGCTCGACGTGCGCGGCCTGCGAACGTCGTTCAAGCTCCGCGAAGGTTCGGTCCGCGCCGTCACCGGCGTGGACTTCTCGGTCCGCCGCGGCGAGATCCTCGGCCTGGTCGGCGAATCGGGTTGCGGCAAGAGCGTCAGCTCGCTGTCGATCATGCGGCTCATCTCTCCGCCCGGAGTGATCGAGGGCGGCGAGGTCATATTCGACGGCCAGGACCTGCTCAAGCTGCCGATCGACGACATGCGCAAGATCCGGGGCAACCGGATCTCGATGATCTTCCAGCAGCCATCCTCCGCCCTCAACCCGGTTATGCAGACGGGCCGACAGGTGGGCGAGGTGCTCGAGATCCACCGCGGGATGAAGAAGAAGGCCGCCCGAGCGCGCTCGCTCGAGCTGATGCAGATGGTCGGCATTCCGGACCCCAAGCGCCGGCTGGACGCCTACCCGCATGAGATGTCGGGCGGCATGGCCCAGCGCGTGATGATCGCCATGGCCCTCGCCTGCGAGCCCGAGCTGTTGATCGCCGACGAGCCGACGACCGCCCTCGACGTGACCATCCAGGCCCAGATCCTCGACCTGATGCGGCGTCTGCAGCGCGAGACGGGCACGGCGATCATCCTGATCACCCACGATCTCGGCGTGGTGGCCGAGATGTGCGACCGCGTCGCGGTGATGTACGCCGGCGAGATCATCGAGCAGACCGACACGCGGACGCTGTTCCGCAAGCCGCTTCATCCGTACACCAAGGGCCTGATCGGGTCAGTGCCCATCCTGGGGCAACCCAAGGACGAGCTGACGACGATCAGCGGCATGGTCCCCAACCTGATCGATCTACCTGAAGGCTGCCGCTTCGCTCCCCGATGCACCAGCCGCGAGGAGTTCAACGTCTCGCCGGCCACCGAGCATCATCCAGAGCTGCGCACGGTCAGCGGCGACCACCGCGTGCGCTGCTGGCTGTACCACACGTCCGATGAGACACCGGATTGGCGACCGCCGCTGGCGGCTGAGGTCAACCAGGCATGACCGTCGCCAGCGCGCAGGGCGACGTCGCTCCGGTTCGTGCCGCGGCTGGCGAGAGGCCGCTCGTCGAGGTGCGCGGCCTGGCCAAGTTCTTCCCGGTCAAGGGCGGCATCCTCCAGCGCACCGTGGCCCAGGTGAAGGCCGTCGATGGCGTCGACCTCGAGATCCGGCGCGGTGAGAGCCTCGGCCTCGTGGGCGAGTCGGGCTGCGGCAAGACAACCGTCGGCCGGCTGATCCTGCGCCTGATCGAGCCGACGGCAGGCAACATCCTTTTCGAAGGAACCGACATCAGCAAGCTCGACGGCGCCAAGCTGAAGCCCTTCCGGCGCCGCATGCAGATCATCTTCCAGGACCCGTACGCGTCGCTCGACCCGCGGGCCACGATTGGCGACAGCATCGGTGACGGGCTGCGCATCCATGACATCGGCACGTCCGCCGAGCGGCGCGAGCGCGTCAAGAAGATCATGGACCTGGTCGGGCTGGCGCCGTATCACGCGCGGCGCTACCCGCACGAGTTCTCGGGCGGCCAGCGCCAACGCATCGGCATTGCCCGCGCGCTGATCCTCGAGCCGGACCTGATCGTGTGCGACGAGCCGGTCAGCGCGCTCGACGTCTCGATCCAGGCCCAGGTGCTCAACCTGCTCAAGGAGCTCCAGCGTGAGCTGGGCCTGACGCTGCTGTTCATCGCCCACAACATGGCCGTCGTGGAGCACATCAGCGATCGCGTGGCGGTGATGTACCTCGGCCGCGTGGTCGAGCAGTCCGAGCGCCGCGACGTGTTCGCCGATCCGCGCCATCCATACACGCAGGCGCTCATGTCGGCAATTCCAATGCCCGACCCGGATTCACGCCGCCAGCGGATCATCCTTCGTGGAGACGTCCCCAGCCCGATCAATATTCCGCCCGGTTGCCGCTTTAGTCCGCGCTGCTGGCTCTTCGAGCAGCTCGGCCAGCCGGCCAACTGCACGACTGATGATCCTGAGCTGCGCCGAATCGGCGAGGTTGCCGAGCACAACATCGCCTGTCACTACGGCGAGCAGAGCCGCGAGGTGCTCGACGCGAGCGCCAAGGAGAAGGTCAGCTAGGACTCTTCCCGTCTGCCGCGTTGAGGGCAGATCAGGATCCGCTAGTTGCTGATCTCGCCGGGTGGCGTGGGCGTTCCGGCGGTGTCCGCCGCGGTCTCGGGAGCACCGGCATCCGGTGAGTGATCGATCGGCGCGAGATCCGCAGCACCTTCGGTAAGTGGCACGTCGAGGCCGCTCTCCGCCTCTGCCTTGCCGGCGACCTTGAGCGCCGACAACGGCGTCCCGCGGCGGACCGGGGTGTCGCCAACGTGGGCGACGCCAACATCCGTCTTGAGTGCGTCCTCGGCGTAGTGGCACGCCGCGAGGTGGTCGCTGTGCTGGAGGACGCGCAGCGGCGGGTCGTCGGTGCGGCAGTTTTCGGGCTTGCCAAGGCGCTCGTACAGCCAGCATCGCGTGTGGAAGCGGCAGCCTGAAGGCGGATTGACGGGCGACGGAACGTCACCCTTGAGGATGACGCGCTTGCGGCGTCGCTCGGTGAGCGGGTCGGGCACCGGCACGGCCGAGAGCAGTGCTCGCGTGTACGGGTGGCCGGGGCCGGCATACAGGATGTCCGGGGGGCCGATCTCGACGATCTTGCCGAGGTACATCACTGCCACGCGATCGCTGATGTGCTTGACCACCGACAAGTCGTGGGCAATGAACAGGTAGGTCAGACCGAGGCGGTTCTTCAGGTCGGTCAGCAGGTTGAGCACCTGCGCCTGGATCGACACGTCGAGCGCGCTGATGGGCTCGTCGCAGACGATGAACTCCGGCTCGACCGCCAGCGCTCGGGCGACCCCGATGCGCTGCCGCTGCCCGCCCGAGAACTCGTGGGGGTAGCGGTTGGTGTAGCTGGGGTTCAGACCCACCAGGCGCAGCAGCTCGCGGACGCGGTCCATGCGTGCCTTCCCGCTGCCCAGGTTGTGGGTCTCGAGCGGCTCGTTGATGATCGAGCCGACCGTCATGCGCGGATTGAGGCTGGAATACGGGTCCTGGAAGATGATCTGCATCCGGCGTCGCATGCGTCGCAGGTCCCCGCGCGACAGGGTGGAGAGCTCC
>DASQLS010000241.1:0-10142 GCA_035629915.1 Candidatus Limnocylindrales bacterium
CGGCGAATCGTCGGTCGCGTGCCACTCGCGGCGATGGACATCGTCGAGGTTTCGCCGCCGTACGACCACGCCGACGTGACGGCGGCCGCCGCGCACCGTTGTGCGCTCGAGGCCATCAGTGCCCTTGCCGTGCGCCGGCGCGACGGCCATCCGGTCCGTTTCTCACGCGCCGGCGAGGAGCCCGTTGCCGCGCAAGCCCAGGCTTCCGCGACGCGCGGCTGAGCCGACGCAAACCGTCAGGCGCAGCGCGCCGGTGAGCGCAGGTAGACGAGCCAACACGGCGGGAGCGGACCTCGCCCGCTACTACGACCTCGACCTGGTCGAGGATCCGGGCGATGTCGCCATGTACCTCGCCCTCGCCGCGGAAGGCCGCGGCTCGATCCTCGAGCTGTGCGTGGGGAGCGGCCGAATAGCTGTGCCACTGGCCGCCGCCGGCCACGACGTAACGGCCGTCGATCGAGATCCGGACATGCTCGACCGTGCCCGCGTTCTGTGGAAGCGCCACCCGGCGCGAAAGTCCGGCGGCGGCTCTCTCAGCCTGGTCGAGAACGACGTCACGCTGCTCGACCTGCCCGAACGCTTCGACCTCGTGATCCTGGCGCTCAACAGTCTGCTGCTGCTCGACGGTCGAGACGCGCAGGTCGCGGCGTTGCGCGCGATGGCCCATCACCTCGAGCCCGCCGGCCGTGCCGTGATCGACGTGTGGTTGCCCAGCGCGGCAGATCTCGACCTGTATGACGGTCGTCTGATGCTCGACTGGGTCCGTCGCGAGAAGGAACGCGACGAACATGTCGCGAAGCTGACCTCGGCGCGGCACGACCCGGAGACCGCGACTGCCCTGATCACCACCTTCTTCGACGCGTGGCAGGACACGAAGCGAACGCGGCGCGTGATGCGCCAGGACACGGCTCACTTGCTGACAGCCGCCGGCGTGCGGAGTCTCATTCGCGAGGCCGGCTTGACCGTCGAGCGCTCGGCTGGCGACTACTCCCTCGCACCTTTCCAGTCGGGTGGCGATCGGCTGGTCGTGATGTGCAGGGGTGGACGTTCGTACGGCGGTCGATCGGGTCGCGGTTGATATAGTCGGTCGGTGGCCGGTTCCCCCTCTCCCGATGCGGAGATTCGCCTGCTCCTCGTCGAGGACATGCCCCAGGTAGCGCAGTACATCCGCAACCTGCTCGACACGCAGACGCGAATCACTCTGCTCGACGTCATCACCGACGGACGCACCGTGATCGATCAGGTGCGCGAGCTTCAGCCTGACGTGCTCATCGTCGATGCCCTGTTGCAGGGTCGGACCAACGGCCTGCAGGTGGCCAGCGACGTGCGCGGCGCGGGTGTCGACCTGCCGATCATCTGTCTGACCGTGCCCCAGAAGCCGATCTCGGTCGGGGAGGGCATGGGCCGCACGCGCGTACTGTCGATGCCCTTCTCCGGCTACGACTTTATGCGCCTCCTCCAGGAAGTGCACAAGGAGCACCGCGCCGAGGCGCCGGAGAACCTGTCGCGCGTCCATGTCTTCTACGGCGCCAAGGGCGGCATGGGCACTACGACGCTCGCCTACAACGTAGCTGCGGCTATCGCCGCTATTGGTCACCAGCGGGTTGCGCTGTTCGACGGCAGCCTGCAGAAGGGCGATATTCGCGCTCTGCTGCGCGTACCTGATGAGACGCCATCGATCGTCCAATTGCCGATCAGCCGACTGCAGAAGACGGATCTCGTGGAAGTCATGTATCGCGACAAATCGGGTGTCGACGTCCTCCTTGCGCCACCGCGAATGGAGCAGGCCGAAGAAATTACGGCCAAGGAGCTCGAGCGCACGCTTGCCCTCATGCGCCGTGTCTACAACGTGGTCATTGTCGACACCGGCTCTCAGGTCGATGACGTGTTGCTGTCCTTCCTCGATCACTGCGACACACTGGTTCAGGTGGTGACCTACGAGTCGGCCGCGCTCTACCAGGCGCGGGCGATGGCCGAAACCCTCAGTGCGATCGGCTTCGCCGGGGACAAGATCAGCTACCTGGTCAATCGCGCCGACTCCCTCGGCGGCCTGCCTCGCGACGCGATCAGCCAACAGCTGGGCAAGGCACCCGACTACGCGGTTGTCAGTGACGGACTGCTCGTCGCCGAGGCGAACAATCGTGGTGAGCCGCTCGTCAAGCTCGGACCGGATGCGCAGATCACGCGCGACATCGCGCGCATCGGTGAGCAGCTATCAAAGGCGCAAGATGAGGTGGGAGTGGCCGCGCGGCTGCACTGATGAGCGACGAAAGGCCGATCGGCTTCTTCGACTCCGGCGTCGGCGGCCTGACCGTGTTGCGCGAGGTGATGCGCAGACTGCCCGAGGAGTCGACGCTCTACCTCGGCGACAACGCCCGCGCGCCCTATGGACCGCGCAGCGACGACGAGGTGCGCCAGTTCAGCGGCGAGATCCTCGATGAGCTTGCCGGCCGCGACGTGAAGGCAATCGTGATCGCATGCAACACGTCGACCGCGGTGGCACTCCCCGAGCTCCGGTTGCGCTACGACCTGCCACTGCTCGGCGTCGTTCGGCCGGGCGCCACCGCAGCCGCCCTTGCCACGCGCAACCGTCGCGTAGGCGTGATCGCGACCCAGGCCACGGTTCGTTCGCGAGCGTACTTCCAGGCAATCAAGGAAGAGGATCCGTTCGTCGAGGTGTTCGAGCAGGCGACTCCCAAGCTCGTGCCGCTCGTCGAAGCTGGCAAGCTCGATGGCGGGCTGGTCGAGGAAGTGGTCGCCGAGCAGCTCGCCCCGCTGCTTGGCGGCGGCCACGAGATCGACACTCTGCTCCTGGGCTGCACTCACTACCCGCTGCTTGCGCCGGTGATCCGCCGCCTGGTCGGCGCGGATGTCGCCGTCATCGACTCGGCCAGCGCGACCGCCAGTGCGCTCGCTTCGCTGCTCGAGGTACACGGCCTCAACGCGCCGCCTGGCTCTGTTGCCGAACATTCCCAGCTGACCACCGGCGATGCTGAGCAGTTCAGCGCCGTGGCCGAGACGCTCTTTGGCAGCTCGATGGCCCGGGCGAAGTCAATCGCGCTTGCCGCCGTGAGTGGCTCGTGAGCGACAGGACAGCGGCAACCGCCACCAGACGCGCCGAGAGCGCCGCCCGACGGCGCAACGATCGTGCGGCGATCGGGGTCGGCATCGCCCTGGGTGCTGCAGGGCTTGCCATCGCATCGCGCTACATCTCCAAGCGCGCCCAGCAGACGTCCGGCGACGGACTGGTCGACTGGACGCGCGTCGAGCAGATGGCGGTGGCTCGATTGCGTCGCACACCCGGAGCCCTGCCGGCACATGAGCTCCGCGCGGCCGAGTCCGCGTATGCCTCCGCAATGGCAGAGGTGGTGCCGCTGCTCGAACGTCAGCTGGGTCAGCCGCTGCCAGGTGTCGTCGAGCGCCACGAGGTCGTAGACCGCGCCGGATGGGCACGGGCCAACATCACGACGTTCGCCAGCCTGATCGATCGCCTCGAGCCCCACGTCCGTAGCGCGACACCCGAACGTGGCCTCGCATCGGACGTCGCCAAGCTTGCCAACCGCTTCATCACCACTCAGCAGGTCGGCTTCCTGCTCGGCTACCTCGGTACGCGTGTGCTCGGCCAGTACGACATTGCTTTGCTATCGGCCGAGGCCAAGCCCGGCAAGCTGCTCTTCGTCGAGGAAAACATACGCGCCACGGCCGCAACTCTTGGCGTCCCGATTGACGACTTCCGCAGATGGATCGTCCTCCACGAGGCCACGCATGCGTTCGAGTTCGAGGCCAACTCGTGGCTCCGGCCGTATTTGCGCGACCATCTCGAGCGCCAGCTCGCGGGCGTGTTCGACCAGGCGCGCAACCTTCAGTCGGACGGGATCGGCAACCTGATCCGTCGCCTACGCGAGTCGCAGGACAATCCGATCGCCGCGTTCCTCACGCCAGAGCAGCGCCTTCTGTTCGACGAGACTCAGCGAGTGATGAGCCTGCTCGAGGGATTCAGCGACTGGGTCATGGACGAGGCCGGCGCTCAGCTGCTGCCCGACGTCGAGTCGATCCGGACACGCTTCGAGACGCGCCGCAACCAGCGCCGAGGCAACATCGATCGACTCGTTGCTCGCCTGACCGGTCTCGACATGAAGCTCGAGCAATACCGCCGTGGCGAGCGATTCGTGGCTGGCGTTGCCGCGGCCGGTGGCCGCGCGGCCGTCACTGCGCTGTGGAGCGGTCCATGGGCACTGCCCAGCGAGGCGGAGATGGCCGACCCCGAGGCGTGGGTGCGGCGCGTCATACCTGACGCCCTCACGGAAGCGACCCCGGCCAACGCTTGACGAGGACGCAAACGCCTTGAGCACGAGCATTGACGCGATGTCGCCCGTCACCCAGAGAGTGAGCGGGCCGGGCAGCGGTCCCAATGGCGTGCCGGCGGCGATCGGGCTGTCGCCGATCCTCTCCGCGCGCTACCGCGAACGTGATCTCGAGCGCATCGCCGCCGCATCGCCCGGCAGCCGGTTGGTGAGCGTCTCGCTTGAGGGTTTGTCGGACGGTGACCTGTCCGACGTCGAGGTGCTCCTGCGAGGCCCCCTGCCGCAGGGAGTATTCGACCGACTCCTCGGCCGCTGCCCGTCGTTGAAATGGGTTCACTCGGCCACGGCCGGCGTCGAGCGCGTGCTGACCCCGACGGCCCTCGAGCGCGGCCTCGCGATCACCAACGCCCGCGGCGTCTTCTCCGACCCGATTGCCGAGTACGTCGTGATGTGGGTGCTCGCCATCAGCCGGCGTCTGCCGCAGCTGCTCGAGCTGCAGCGCGAGCGGACCTGGCAGCCGCTCGAAGGACGCGAGATGACCGATGTGACGATCGGCGTCGTCGGCTACGGATCGATTGGTCGCCGCGTGGCCGAGCTGGCACGCACGTTTGGTAGTCAGGTCGTGGCAACGCGCCGCAGCGCGACTGCGGACGATGACCAGGAAGGAGTTGATCTGCTCTCGTCGGATCAGCTGCCGGAGCTTATGGCGCGCAGCGACTTCATCGTCCTTGCCCTGCCGCTGACGGCCGGTACGACGGACCTGTTCGACGCGCAGATGCTGGCCCACGCCAAGCCCGGCTCGTGGCTGATAAACGTCGCACGTGGTGCGCTCGTCGACGAGCGCGCGCTCGTCCGCGCGGTGCGCAACGGACCGCTCAGCGGCGCCATCCTCGACGCGTTCCGCGAGGAGCCACTGCCGGCCGACTCGGAGCTGTACGCCACGCCCAACGTGTTCGTCACGCCGCACACGTCGTGGTCCTCGGGTCGCGTTCTCGATCGGAGCATCGACCTGTTCTGCGACAACCTGGGCCGATTCGCGCGTGGCGAGCCGCTGCTGAACCTGGTCGATCCGGGCGCCGGCTACTAGCTGCGCGACGGCAGGGAGAAGATGGAAGTAGCGATCGTCGGGCTTGCTCGCTCTGGCAAGACCACCGTTTTCAACACTCTGACACGGGGCGAGGCCGAGACGGGTGGCTTCGGCGGCATGACCGTCAACGTTGGTGTCGTCAAGGTCCCCGATGAGCGGCTGACCCGTCTGACCGAAGTCTTCAAGCCGAAGCGCGAAGTGGCAGCGGACGTGACGTATGTCGATCTGCCCGCGCCACCGCTGTCCGCCGACGGTGTTGCGGCGGCGGAGATCCCGGCTGATCAGCTCGCCCGGCTGCGCACCGCCGAGGAGCTGCTCCACGTAGTACGGGCCTTCGAGGATCCATCGGTGCCGCATCCAGATGGGTCAGTGGATGCGTGGCGGGACCTGGAGCAGCTGGACCTCGAGTTCGTGCTGGCCGACCTGTCAGTCATCGAGAAGCGGATCGAGAAGCTGTCGACGTCTGGGCGCCATGGCACGCCGGCCGAGCGCGAGTCCAACGAGCGCGAGCTGGCAGTGCTCGAGAAAATCGCCCCGTCGCTGCGCGAGGGAAATCCGATACGCGACATCGAGCTGGGCGACGACGAGCAGAAGCGCATCCGCGGTTTCCGATTTCTGACCGAGAAGCCTGTCCTGGTGCTGCTCAACATCGGCGAGGCGGACATTGGGCGTGCGTCTGAGATCGTCGCCGACTTCACGTCCCGCTACTCCCATCGCCTGTCGCAGGTCGAGGCGCTGTCGGCCAAGATCGAGATGGAGATTGGCCAGCTTGACGCCGAGGAGGCGGAGGTCTTCCGATCCGACCTCGGGCTGACCGAGTCGTCACTCGAGCGGGTCATCCGGCTGTCCTACCAACTGCTCGGGCTGATCTCGTTCTTCACCGCCGGCCCCGATGAGACGCGGGCGTGGACCATTCCGGACGGGTCGACGGCCGTCGATGCTGCCGCTGCGATTCACACCGACCTTGCGCGCGGTTTCATCCGCGCCGAAGTCGTCGCCTACGAGGACCTGATCACTCTCGGCTCGATGGCCGAGGCGCGCAAAGCCGGCAAGCTCCGCTCAGAGGGCAAGACCTACCTCGTCAAGGACGGCGACACCCTCGAAGTGCTTTTCAACGTCTGACCTCGCCTGGGCGACCGCGCTCAGTTGTCGCGGTAGGGGCGGTCCTCGGTCTCGGTTTCGATCAGCATCGAGCGGAAGTCGTCCTCTTCGGTCGGCGCGAGTGCGGCGCGCTCGTCGACCGGTGTGATGACCGTCTCGCCTTCCTCGGCTGAGACGCGGACCGAGGCGCGAAGGTTAGCCTCGATGTGAACGAATCCATGGCGCTTCTCGAGCTCGGTCGCGATGGCCTCGATGAGCGAGTCCTCTTCGAACGTCTTGAGCACGTTCTCGCGCGCCTCCTGGACGATCTCCAGGTATTCCTGCTCGTCATACTCGGCGTCGTGACCGAGCAGCACGTTGGCAAAAATCTCGTCGTCGGCCTCGGAAAGTTCGTAGAAGTACAACGGTTCTCCAGCTCGCAGTCGTGTTCGATTCGAGTATAGGCGTGGACCCACGCCCGACTGTCCTCGTGGTTGGCGCCGCGACCCGCGACATCGACGATGCCGATCCACGTGGCTGGCGCCTCGGCGGCGGCGTCTCGTACGCCTCGATGGCCGCCGCGCGAATGGGTGCGAAGGTCAGGGCGCTGATCGGTGTCGAAGCCGAGGCTGGCGGGGCAAGCGAGCTCGATGTGTTGCGCGCAGCCGGCGTCGATGTCCGCCTCGTGCCACTCGAGCGCGGGCCCGTCTTTCACAACCTGCAGACCGACGAGGGTCGCGTCCAGATGCTCCACCAGTCGAGCGATCCAGTCCCGGCGGCGGCACTCCCCGACGACTGGCGCGCGACGCCGACAGTGATGCTGACGCCGGTCGCGGCCGAGCTCGGCCTCGACTGGGCCACCGCTCTGCCGCATGACACGTTCGTGGCGCTTGCGTGGCAGGGCCTGCTGCGCTACCTCAAGGCCGGCACGCCGGTTACCGGCCTGCCTCTCACCGTGAGCGCGCTGGTGGCGCGAGCCGATGTGCTCGCACTCAGTGCCGAGGACGCGACCGTGGACAGCCCTCAGCTTCGCGATCTGCTCCGCGAAGGCCAGCGTCTTTTGCTGACGCATGGCGAGTACGGCTCGGCCGAGCTGCAGCTGTCTAATGGCCGGATCCACGGCCACGTGATGCCGCCGCTGCCCAGGCGGGAGCCCATCGACACCACCGGGGCCGGCGACGTGTTCTTCGCATCGTGGCTCATCGCGCGGTCACTCCATCCTGACCTTGCACGGCCGGGTGATGCGCGTGCCCTCGCCGCCGCGTCGGCGATGGCCAGCCTCTCGCTGACGATCAGCTCATTGGTCGATCTCCCAGATCAAGGTGACCTGTGCGACGTGCTCGTCAAGCTGCGCGACCGACAGCTCCGCTGAACCGTCGCGCAGCAAGAGAGCGACGACGGAGTCGCGCCAGTCGATGAGCCAGGTCGCGTTCGATTTCGGGCATCGGCCGGCCCCAGGTGCGTGCCCGTTCTGCAACACCGGCCGCCTCGCGACAGGCCTCGATGGCGCCCGCCAGATCGCGCCCGACGTGCTCCCGATATCGAGCTACGTGCAACCAGGCGGCGGCCGCGCCTGGTCCACCCCGCGCACAGATCTCGAGCCACGCCTGGTACGCCTCGGGCCGTCGGCCGAGGCGAGCGAGCAGCCGCGCCCGCTCGCCCAGCAGGTGGCGTCGCAGTGGCGCTGCGTCCTCGAAGCCGACCCTCCAGGCATCCGCCGAGATGGCTGCCTCGATGCACTGCAGCGCGTCGTCGATCCTGCCATTGCGCCTCAGCGATAGCGCCAGGCCGGCTGCATCGCCGGGGTGGAGTGCCGTCCATGAATCGGGCGCGGCATAGTCGGACGCGAGCAACGCCAGCAGCAGGCCGAGCGAGACGATGTCTTGGCGGTTGTGCTCGAGCACCGGCCTGAGCAACTCTCCTCGACGCGAGCGCAGATAGCCGAAGTAGCGCTCCGGGATCAGCGCACCGGGCAGGTCGTCGTCGCGCTCGACGGCGCAGATCTCGTGTTCGACGAGCGACAGGCGGGCGCCCCCGAGACGGTGCTTCCACAGCCTCCGCGCGACCGTCAGCAGATCCAGGTGGCCGGCCAGCGCCGGCGGCCCTCGGCGGTGCATGCGGTGCCGCGCAACAACCAGCGGCCAGTCGAATGTTCGGCCGTTGTAGGTCACCAGCCACGCGTCGGGAGGCAGCAAGGTGCCCAGCGCATCGAGCAACCCGACCTCTGACGCGTGATCGGGCAGAAGAAGCTGCCTGACCGTGTATAGATCGCCTTCCCAGGTTCCGATCCCGACCAGAAAGGCGAGCGTCCCTGACGCCGTCGCGAGGCCGGTCGTCTCGAGATCGAGGCACACCAACGGCTGATCAGAGCCAGCAGTGAAGGGCAGCCGTCCAAGCGCTCGGCGATCCACCGGCAGCACAACGCTCGACTCGACCACCACCACGTCGTGCGCAACGGTGCCACCAAGGGCTCCCGCCAGGGCCAGTGCATGGTTGGGCCGCTCGATGCGGACCGGTGCGCGCTCGCTCGGCGCAAGCGACCGGAGTCGATCCAGCCGTCGGCCGAGCAGATTTGATGTTGGTGCGCTGCTCATCGTGCGGCAGCGTCCGTCCAGCTGGTGCCAGCTAGCTTGTCACGCCGCCTTCTGTGCCGATTCGCCGGCAAGCAGCCGCAACAGGGCCATTGCCCCATTCTTCGGGCTGCCGTCACCGCCCAAAGTCGGGCCAACACAAGCCGGGCACCCGCCGATGCACGGGCAATCCGAAACAAGGCTCAGGGCACCCGCCACGAGCTCGGCATGGCGGTCGAACAGCCGCGCCGCGAGACCTACTCCACCGGGCACCGAGTCGTACAGGTAGACGATCGGCCGTTCGACATGGGGCGAGCGGACCTGGGCGACCATGCCGATGTCGTGCGGATCGGACATGAGCAGCACGCTGGCGACCGTCTGCATCGCCCGTCCGGCACCGGTCAGCGCCGCGTCGAGCTCGTCGCGTCGCCACGAGTCGAAGGTCGAATCGAGACCCACCCAGTACGACGTGGTGTGCAGCTCGATCTCGGGCAGGTGGATCTTTCCCCAGCCCAGGTTCTCGTGCGTCTCGAGACGCAGCTTCTTGTACAGCGTGGCGATCGAGGAAACCATCACCTCGCCGTGGGCGCGTTCGGCGGCCGGTGCCGGTGACGCGGCAAAGGTCTCGAGCGGCTTCAGGGTCACTGCCAGCAGGGCCTGGGTGTAGTAGTCGACGTCGACTGGAGTGACGTACGCCTTGCGTTCGGACCAATCGAGCAAGTCGACGTGGTACTGGCGCGACTCGTGCAGGTAGATCGCGTTGGTGTAGACGAGGACCGGCGCCGCGAACAGGTCGATCTCGCCGATTACCACCGGCCGCGGCTGACCGGTCGTGTCGATGATCACGACGTTCTCAGGCGCGCCCGAGCGCAGCGACACCTCGGACGCCGGGAAGTTCTCGCTCGCCCAGTACCAGCGGTCGTCGTCGGCCAGTCGCACGTGGCCTTCCTCGGCCAGGAACGCGAGCAGGTCGTCCGTTGGCACGCCGGATAGCGAGTCGCCCGAGTTGAATGGCATCTCGAAGGCTGCCGCCCTGACATGGCCCAGGAGGACATGCAGATTGGTCGGATCCAGGCGGGCTTCCTCGGGCGTCGAGTCGAA
>DASQLS010000242.1:0-6242 GCA_035629915.1 Candidatus Limnocylindrales bacterium
GGATGAGCAACGCATGCTGCTGGTCACCTGCGTGGACCAGCTCAACGGCCAGGAATCCGAAGAGGTCTGGGCATGGGATGGCAGTAGCTGGCAGTTGATCAACAACGGTGGCCCGGCACCGCTGGTCGTGACGGGCATTGCCTACGACACCGACCAACGGTTGCTGTTCCGATATGGCGGACTGCCGCTCGATTCCAACACCTGCGACCGGACTGAACTGGTGTGGACCGCCGAAACCGGCTGGGACAGACCGGACCTCATCATCGACGTCCCACAGCCCACTGCGTGCGACCACATCAAGCTCGTTTACGACGCGACACGCGTTCAGATCGTCATGTTCGGCGGCGGTCAGCTGCAGGAGCTATCGGAAGAGACCTACACCTGGACGGGCGGTGCCTGGGGTACCGCCGCTCGCAGCGGGCCGGCGCCGCGGGCACATCACGAGCTCGTCTATGACGCGACGCACGAGCAGACATTCCTGTACGGCGGCTTCGACGGCAACCAGGTGTTCGACGACTTCTGGTCATGGAATGGCGAGGAATGGTCGGAGCTAGATTTCTCCGGGCCGGGACCGCGCTCGCACGCCGCGATGGCCGCCAGCCCGGAAGCCCTGCTTCTCTTTGGCGGCGCAACCAGCACGTCCACGTTCGGCAGCTTGACGAACGAGACCTGGCTGTTGACCGACGGTGCCTGGACAAGCCTGGACGTCGAAGGCCCGTCGGCGCGCGGATCGGCGGCGCTCGGCTATGACCCGGATCGCGAGGTTTTCGTGATGTACGGCGGCTTCTCCGCCGATGGCGGAGAGCTCGGCGACACGTGGGAGTTCGACGGCTCGGCCTGGAGCTGCGTCAACCGCTGCGAGACGGAAGCCGCAAGTCTGTAGTCGGGTCTAGAGCGAATCGAGCTCCTGATCGGACTCAGTCATCAGGCGACCCACATCAGGTCCGCGCATGCCCATATCCATCGGCATTGGGCCAAACGGTCCCTGCCCAAGTTCCGTCGCCGCTCCATCGACGGTGACAACCAGATGGCGGTAGACGGTTCGAAACCGTCGTAGGAAGTCGGCGTTGTCTGTCGCGCCTTGAGATGCAATCCGCTCCGCGATCTCGACGAGCTTTGCCCGGTAGTCAGACCAAGGAGTCACGGCGAAGTCCCTCACGATTACGGACGATGTTTCGTTCACGTGGTAGCAAGATTAGCCGCGACCGACCAGGTGCCATGGGTCAGCCGCTGCTAGCGATGGACCTCGTCGAGTTCGGCCAGCCGCTCGGCAACGACTGAGTCACCGGCCAGCTGGGCGCGGGGGCTGCCGGTGAGCGCTTCCAGGAAGGTCTCGCGCGGCAGTCGCAGTACGTCGATCGTGTCGCGTACGCGGATCGTCGCCGTCCGCGGCCGATCGGACAGCAGGGCGATCTCGCCGAATGCCTCACCGGCGTTGAGCGTCTTGAGCCACTCCCCGTCGTGAACGACGTCGACCGATCCCGCCGCGATCAGGTACCAGCAGTCGCCTCGATCGCCCTGGCGGATGACCTCGGTGCCCGCTTCGTGGCGCTCGGGCACGAGGCCGCCGGCGACCTGTTCGAGAGCAGTCAAGGGGAGGGGAGCGAACATCGGCACACCGCGCAGCAGCTCGAGCTCGCGATGGGGCACGATCGCACTGGCATCCGCACGGCGCACGAGCGGAGCCGAGACAACGGCGAGGATCGGCAGGATCGCCCCGACGATCACCAGCGCCATCTCGAGTGACACGAACGCCACCAGGATGGGTGCGACAAGTGAACCGATGCCGGCCGTGAGCGACAGGATCGCTTCGCCTGCGCCGAAGACACGAGCGCGCAGCTTTGTCGGAACGCTGCGCTGAACGAGGCTGATGCCGGACACGTCCATCACCGCATTCGCCACTCCGATGACGCCCATGAACAGGAAGGCCAGCAGCACCTGCGGCGCCAAACCGAGCAGGATGATCGGAATGCCCCAAAGGCCGAGAGCCGCGCTGAACGGCAGTGCCAGGCTCGGGCGCAAGACAAGGGTGAAGGCTGCGAACGCCCCGACCAGCGACCCGGCTCCGAGGGCAGCGTTGAGGTAGCCGACTCCCGACGAGCCAAGGCCGAGCAACTCCACTGAGACAACCACTAGCAGGACGGTCAGCACGCCTCGGACGAACACCTGCGCTCCGAACAGTGCGATCAGCCCACCGACCGCCGGATATGTGCGCATTGCCGCAAAGCCTGCCATCAGCTCGTTCAAACGCGATCGTTCTTCACCGGGGGCAGGCGGACGATATGTGCGTGGCGTCCGTTCGATCCGTAAAACGATCAGGGCGGCTGCTGCAAAGGCGAGTGCCGGCACGGCGGTGCCGAGCGCCGTCCCGCCGACAGCCATGAACAGGCCACCGACGAAGGGCCCGATGAGCATGCCCAGCGCTTCGCCGCTGCTCGTGGTCGCGTTGGCCGCTACAAGTTCCTGCGGCGAGCGCGCCAACGCCGGTAGCAGCGACACGTGCGTCGGCCGGTTAAGCGTCGACAGGATGCCCTCGAGGGTGATCGCGACGAAGACGACCGCGGCTGGAAGACCGCTCGCGATCACGATCGCGATCACAGCCACGGCCGCGAAACGGCCCGCATTCAGCCAGAACAGCACCAACCGCGGTGAGAGCCGGTCGGCGAGCATCGTCGTGAACGGGGCCAGGAACGCCGCCGGCAGCATGCGCAGCGTGCCGGCGATGCCGGCAGCGGCCACTCCGCCCACGTCGTAGGCGAACACGAGCGCGGCGACGAAGTACGCCCATTGGGCCGACATGGCTATGAACCAGGCCAGCTCGGCGTTACGTATCGAACGGTTGCCGGCGACCTCGCGCAGCGCAGTGGCTAGTGCAGTCACGTTCGCGGGCCCTCGCGCCCATGCGTAAGAACCTCGACACGGCTGACGACCATCCTCGAAAGCCTAGCGGTCCGCCCGACCCGCCGATTTCTCCGCGTTGCGTTGCGTCGCGCCAGCGCAAACCTTGACCGCGCGTGCGAAAGTCAGGAGGCAGTCGTACGGACCTGACGAAGGAGCGAGATGAGAGCACCCGTGTCCAGCCAGAAGGTTTCCACCTCCCTGCACGACATGAGGCTCCATGCAAACGCTCAATCTCGGCATTCTTGCCCACGTAGACGCCGGTAAGACAACCCTCACCGAGCGGCTCCTCTTCACCGCCGGCGCGATCGACCACGTCGGCAGCGTCGACGCCGGTACGACTCAGACCGACTCGCTCGAACTCGAGCGCGAACGCGGCATCACGATCAAGTCCGCCGTCGCCTCGTTCCTAGTCGGCGACCTGGCCGTCAACCTGGTCGACACGCCCGGCCACCCGGACTTCATCGCCGAGGTCGAGCGCGTCCTGGGAGTTCTCGATGGAGCGGTCATCGTGGTTTCTGCAGTCGAAGGCGTCCAACCGCAGACGCCATTGCTCTTCCGTGCCCTGCAACGTCTCAGGGTGCCGACGCTGATCTTCGTCAACAAGATCGATCGAGCGGGAGCGGACCCGGATCAGGTCATGAAGGCCATGGCTCGTCGGCTGTCGCCGGCTGTCGTGGCTATGGGAATGGTGCGCGAGGCCGGCAGTCGCGACGCGCAGTTCGTGGCGTTCGGATCGGAAGACCACGCCCACGTCACGGCCCTCACGGAGGTGCTCGCCGACCGGGACGAGACGATCATGAGCGCGTACGTCGGAGACGAGTCCGGCCTCACCTTCGAGCGCTTGCGCGAGACGCTGCGTGCCCAGACTCGGCGAGCGGCGGTTCACCCGGTGTTCTTCGGGTCGGCCGCCCACGATCTGGGCGTGCGAGACCTGCTGGCTGGCCTCGTGGATCTGCTGCCGCGTTTACCCGGCGACTCAGACGGCCCTGTGTCGGGCCGTGTCTTCAAGATCGAACGTTCGCAGGCAGGCGAGCGCATCGCTTTCGTGCGCATGTTCTCGGGAATCCTCCGTTCGCGCCAACGCGTCCGAGTCGGCGAAGGTGAGGATGCCAAGCCGACGTCGGTCCGAGTCTTTGCGCCCGCCGGTTCGCCACGACGCGATGCGGCGACCGCCGGGGAGATGGCCACCGTCCGCGGGCTCGGCGCCGTTCGCGTGGGCGACGCGATCGGTGAGCCGCCG
Source organism: Candidatus Limnocylindrales bacterium (assembly GCA_035629915.1). GTDB lineage: Bacteria > Chloroflexota > Limnocylindria > Limnocylindrales > CSP1-4 > JALYGJ01. The sequence continues at coordinate 4,142 of DASQLS010000242.1, forward strand.
CCCGGTGAGGATGCTGTGGCACGTTTCCCGCGTCCAGTACTCGAGGCTGTGGTCTTCGCCAAGCGCCCGGAGCAGCAGGGATCGCTCCGCGCCGCACTCAACCAGCTCGCCGAGCAGGACCCGCTGATCGACGTCCGCCAGGACGACCACCGCCACGAGATCTCGGTTTCGCTGTACGGCGAGGTGCAGAAGGAGGTCATCCAGCAGACGCTCGAACGCGAGTACGGCATCGCGGCGGACTTCAGCGAGACCACGACGGTGTGCATCGAGTGGCCGGCACGAATTGGCGAGGCGGAGGAGGTCATCCGGGCCAAGACACACACGAACATCACCGGCCGCAGCTCGCCTACGAGCACCAACCCGTTCATGGCCACGCTGGCACTGCGCATCGAACCCGCCCCGCTCGGCTCCGGCGTGGCGTTCAGCGCCCAGGTCGAGCCACGCTATGTGCCGCTGTACATCTTCAACACCGGTGACAACTTCGCGACCCAGATGGCGGCATATGTCCGCGAGGCGTTCAACGAAGGGCTCGCCGGCTGGCAGGTGACCGACTGCCGGGTAACGATGACCGACTGTGGCTACGCCTCTCCGAACACCTCGGCGGCCGACTTCCGACGACTTACCCAGCTGGTCCTCGCAACCGCGCTACACCGCGCCGGTACGTGGGTGTGCGAGCCGCTTGCGGACCTGAGGTTGGAGGTGCCGGCGGAGACGAGGTACGGCGTGATGGCCGCATTCGGTCGCCTTGGTGGCCGTGTCCGCGGTCAGTTCACGGCGAATGGCCTCTCAACAATCCAGGGGTTCATGCCCCTAGCCCAGGTTCGAAGCCTGCAGCATCAGCTGCCCGGCCTGTCCATGGGGGAGGGCCTCCTCGAGTCGCGGCCCGGCGGCTACCAGCCGATCGCCGAAAACCCGCCCAAGAGGCAGCGCACCCGGCCCAGCCCCCTCGATCGCGACGCCTGGCTGGCGTCGCTGGCCGGGCAACGCTGAGTAGCTAGGGCCGGATGTTCTGGTTCAGGCGGAAGACGTTTTCCGGATCCCAGGCGCGCTTGACCGCGACGAGTCGGTCGTATTTCGCTTCGCCGTAGATGTGACGGGCGAGTCCCGGCCCGGCGTCGGCAATGTCGTTGACGTACTGGCCGGTCGTGGAATGCGGCTCGACGATGGCGAAAGCGTCACGCACCCAGCGCATCCGCGTCTCATCGTCAGAGGCGTCATCCCACGAGCTATCAGGGCTCATCTGGAACCGAGCCGACCGGCCGGTGAAGGCCGTCGCGTCCTCCGGGATGCGGGCGATCGCGCCACCCTGCGCCCATAGCCCGAAGACGTCGCTCGTCGTCGCCCTCGAGAAGTGGTCGACCATTCGGTCGAGTGCCTCGGCAGGCAGGTCGTTGGTGAAGCCACCCTTGATGTAAACCCGATGGCCCCACGCCGTCGCTTCGTCGGCGCTTCGCTGCAGATCGAGATACGACATCGGCACGAAGGAAGTGGCGACGGGTGTCCCGTAGGCGATGAACTCGCTGAGCTCGTCCTGAGCGGCGTTCGCATCACCCGAGTGGAAAGCGGAAATGGTCGCGACCGGCTGGCCGACATTCTCGTCCGGCACGCTCCCGGCCGCGCCGAGGCTCATGTTGAAGGTCAGCATCACGTGATCGGGCGCCGAATCGGCCATCTCGCTGAACAGCGCCCATGCCTCGTGAATGCGCGTGCCTGGATGGACGACAGAGGCGAGGGTGATGCGGCCGTCGTACGGGTGCAGATCGAACTCGAAAGCGGTGACCACGCCAAAGTTCGCACCCGCGCCCCTGGCAGCCCAGTGGAGGTCCGGGTTCTCGGTCGCGTCGGCGCGTACGTGGCGGCCGTCGGCGGTGACGATCTCGACCGCACGCAGGCTGTCGATGGTGAAGCCGTGCTTGCGCTGCAGTCGGCCCATTCCGCCGCCCAGCGTCAGCCCGCCGACACCTGTATGCGAGACGACGCCGACCGGACAGACGAGGCCATGCGCCTGGGCGGCGACGTCAAGCTGACCGAGCAACGCCCCACCGGCGACGCGCGCCGTGCGCGTCTTTGCATCGACGGTCGTCTCGCGCATCAGCGACAG
>DASQLS010000243.1:0-7648 GCA_035629915.1 Candidatus Limnocylindrales bacterium
TCAGTCGGAGTCGAGCACCCAGCGATCGAGGTCGCGCTCGTAGTCGAGCAGCTCCTCCGGCTTGAACCACAGGGCGAGCTCGGCGGCCGCGTTCTCGGCTGAGTCCGAGCCGTGGACCAGGTTGTGGCCTGTCTCGAGCGCCCAGTAGCCGCGGATGCTGCCCGGTGCAGCGTCGAGCGGCTTCGTGGCGCCATTGACGACGCGGCACACGGCGATCGCGTTCGGTCCCTCGACGGCCATGGCGACGAGCGGTCCGGAAGTGATGAACTCGATCAGTCCGCCGAAGAACGGCTTCTCGCGGTGCACTTCGTAGTGCCGCTCGGCGAGCGCACGATCGGCGACCATCAGCTTCATGCCCGCGATGCGCAGGCCGCGCTGCTCGTAGCGGTCGACGATGCGGCCGATAAGTCCGCGCTGCACGCCGTCGGGCTTGATCAGGATCAGGGTTCGTTCAGCCAAGATTCAGCTCCTTGTCGGTCAGTCGGGAAGGTGAAGGGCCTCGTCGAGGCCCGACGTGGTGTCCGGCGGCGCGATGACGGCGAGGCAGAGTCGATCGTCGCGGAAGAGTTGCTGGGCGAGGGCCTGGATGCCTTCCGGCGTGACCTCGGCCAGCTCAGCGAGCGCCTCATCGAGAGTGAGTACCCGGTCGTGAAGCGCCTCCTGGACGCCCAGCCAGGCTGACAGGTGGCGGCTCTCCTCGAGACGCAGCTCGAGCCGGCCAGCGGCGTACGTCCGGGCGCGATCGAGCTCGTCCATGTCGACCGGCTTGTCGCGCATGCGCTGCAGCTCGCCGAGCATCGCCTGGACCGATCTAGCCAGATCGTCGGGGTCGACACCGGCATAGACCTGGAGCGTGCCGCAATCGGCGTAGTCGGTCTGGAAGCTGTGGACGTCGTAGGCCAGACCGGCGTCCTCTCGCAGCTGCTGGAAGAGGCGGCTGCTCGACCCCTCGCCGAGGATCGTGTTGAGCATCTCGAGCGTCCACTGGTCGGCGTGGTCGCGCGGCAGTGCCGGCAGGCCGAGCGCGACGTGAGCCTGGGCGACGTCCCGATGTTCGACGCTCAACCTCTGCTGGGGGAGCGTCGGTGCGGCGCTGAAGCCGGGGACGATGCCGTTGCCAGTGCCGAAACAAGAAATGACCTTCTCGACGATGCGCTCGTGGTCGACATCGCCGGCCACCGAGATGACCGTGTTCGCGGGGCGATACGTGTCCGACCAGAAGCCACGGATGTCCGATTCGGCGAGCCCGCGCACGCTGGCTTCGTCGCCGGCAATCTCCCAGCCGAGCGGCGTGTCACCGAAGAAGGCAGTGTCGAACAGGTTGAAGACGTACTGGCCGGGATCGTCCCGATAAGAGCGAATCTCCTCAACGATGATGTCGCGCTCGCGGGCGATGTCGTTGGCTCGCAGCAGCGGCCTGCAGACGAGCTCGGACAGGACGCCGAACGCCCGGTCGAACTCGCGCACCGGGAGCCGCGCCCAGTAGACGGTCGACTCTCGGTCAGTTGCGGCGTTGGTCGATCCGCCACAGCCCTCGATCGCTTCGGACAGGAGCTTCGTCGTCGGGTAGGCGTTAGTGCCCTTGAAGGTCACGTGCTCCATGAAGTGGGCGACGCCCGACTGCGCGGGTGACTCGAGGCGCGAGCCGGCGAGGACGTAGACGGCGACCGACAGCGAGCGGCTGCCGGGCAGGCGGGCGGAGATGACACGCGGCCCGTCGGGCAACGCCGTGCGTTCGAACATCGGGGTCATGGGCCGGAAATGCTACACGCCGGACCCGGCAGGGCCGGGTCCGGCGTGGGGTAGGAGCCGGCCGCCCTGGGGTGCGGCCGGCCGGGTTGGGTAAGTTCTGCCTAAACCGAGGGCGGATCCCCCTTACCTTGGCAGGATCGACTGGATGGCGGTCTGCCCGAAGTAGACGGCGAACGCGATGGCAACGACCCACATCAGCGGATGCACGGCGCGCCACTTGCCGACCACGATCTTGATGAACACGTAGGACACGAAGGCCGCGCCAATTCCAACTGTGATGCTGAACGTGATCGGCATCAGGATCAGGCCGAGCAGCGCCGGGAAGCCCTCCTCGAAATCGAGGAAGTCGATGTCCTTGATGAGCGAACACATCAGGAAGCCGACAAGTATCAACACCGGCGCCGTCGCCTGAAACGGAACCAGGGCGACGAGTGGCGACAGGAAGATCATCAACAGGAACAGAAGGCCGACGACGATCGCCGTCAGGCCGGTTCGACCGCCTTCGGCCACGCCCGCGGCGCTTTCGATGTAGCTCGTGTTCGAGCTGATGCCGGCTGCGCCACCGGCGATCGCCGCGGCGCTGTCAACCAGCAACACCCTCCCGACTCCCGGCAGCTTGCCGTCTTCCTTGGCCAGACCCGCCTGCTCGCCGATGGCCGTCGCCGTGCCCATCGTGTCGAAGAAGTCGGTGAGCATGATCGAGAAGATGGTCAGGATCGCGCCCAGAACACCGAGCGTGCCGAACACCGCGCCCAGGTCGAACTGGCCGAGCGTCGAGAAGTTCGGGCCCTGGAGAAGGTTCGACGGGACCGTCGTCACGCCCACGAGCAGGGCGATGACGGAAGTGATGATGATGCTCAGCACCAAAGCGGCCGGCACCTTCCTGACGTAGAGGATGATCGTGATGGCCAAGCCGATCACGGTGAGCCAGGTCGCCCAGCTGTTCGGGAACTTGAACTCAACCGGCGGCACTCCTGGCGCCGGACAGGGCAGCGCGAAGCAGGTCGGTGAGTTGATCAACCCGCCATCGAAGAAGCCGATGAACAGGATGAAGAGTCCGATGCCGACGCCGATTGCACGCTTCAGGGACAGCGGGACGGCATTCATGATCGCTTCGCGCAGTCCGACCAGGACGAGCACGAGAACGACGATGCCTTCCCAAACGATGACGCCCATCGCGCCGGCAAGGCCGAGGCCGGCTCCCAGTGCCAGGCCGAACGCGACCACCGCGTTGATGCCCAGGCCGGCAGCGAGCGCGATGGGGTAGTTGGCGAAGACTCCCATCGCGATCGACATGATGCCGGCGACCAACGCCGTGGCGGCTGCAGCAGCCACGAGGAACGCCTGGACGTCCGATCCGGGCGGTAGCGCCGCGCTCAGGATGCCCGGGTTCACGGCCACGATGTAGACCATGACCATGAACGTCGCGACGCCCGCTTTTACCTCGGTCGCGAAGTTCGTCCCGCGCTCGGCAAACTTGAAGAAGGAAGCAATCGCTTCCAATGCCCACTCCTCCCTCTTATGTGGCTCGCGCTAGCGCAAGCCTTGTCCCTCTCTCCCCTAGAACGGCGGTCGATTGGGCCGACCGCTCAGCTCCCTTCGGAACCCTCCCCTGCCAGATCGCCGCCCTCGCCGCCATCGAGAGTGCTCAGCTCCATCTGGACGTAGTCGGCCGTGGCCGGGAAGGTGAAAAGCTGTTGCTCGGGCTCGTCGGCGTTGGATCGGCCGACGGGCGCGAACTCAACCACGATCCGCTCGTCACCCTGGACGAGCGTGTAGACGATCAGCTGGTCGGGGCGAGTCTCGAACTCGAGATGCTCGAAAGAGTCGATGTTGAGACAGATCGAAAGAGGTGTGAAGAAGGTGGACACCTCGGGCCTGTCGACGACGATGCGCTCGACCCAGCCGGTGCCGTTGGAGACGATCGCCGATCCGCGGAAATAGCGGTACGAGACCGTTTGCTTCAGAAGTGGGCGCAGGAGGTTGTAGATATCCGTGGGGCTCGAAACAAGGCCGCTATTGACGAAAAACTTCGCCGGCGGTTCGAGCGACACGCTCCTCCTCGTGGCTCTTGGACAGACGCCTGACCCGCTCCGGCGCCTCGAACCGGGGCATGGTAACGCAGGGTCGTCCCGGCGCGAAGCCCCGAATCGCACACCTACCGAACATCGTGCCGCGCGAAAGCCGTCAGACCGGGCAGCCCGCCGGACGTTCGACCTCCGTGAAGGTGATTTCGTCGAGAGGGCCAATCAGCGGGGGCAGCGACAGGATCGTTGCCAGCTGGCTCGCGTCTTCGACACCCGAAACCTGCATCGTTCCACTCTCGATCGCTGCCACGATTGTTGGCGCCGTAAGGACGGTTCCATCGAGCGTGATGGCGAGCGTACTGCCGACGTTCTCTCGAGTAAATGCGGCCAGCCGCATTCGCCCAGCGTCGGTAAGCGTGATGTCTACCGCGGCCCTACCGGTTTCGTCCTCGCCGGCTCGAGCGTCGCCAATCGCCGCGTGACCGAACAGTGGCGTCAGCCCCGAAGGAAGCGAGTCTCCGGATTCCACCGATTCGCCATCCGGGATAGGAACGAAGGCCGCGATTCCCGCAGGCGTGATCAGCTGACGCGCCTCGAGCAGCGCGTCCTCCGGCATGGCCGGCAGGAGCACGACGACGGTTCCGCCTTCGCCGACGGACACCTCGTACTCGACCAAGCCCAACGAGGCCAGCCGCTGCTGGACGATTCGCGCGGTGTCTTCCACATCGGTCGCGTTTACGGCGGCCCCGTCGAACGGCTGGATCCGGTACTCGCCACGTGTCGCAACCCAACACCCGGCAACCGGTGCCGACGTTCGAGAGGCAGTCGGCGGGGCCGCGCTGGGCGGGGCAGTCGTCGTGGCACATGCGCCGGCCACGGCGACTCCGAGAACAAGAATCAGAGTTGGTAGCGCCGATCGGTGGAGGTTCATCGTCGCGATGCTAGGGCACGGGTCACCAGCGTCTTGCCGCGTATGATCGGAAGCGTGCTCGTTGCGATCGACGTTGGCAACTCGAACATCAAATACTCCTTTGTCCACGATGGCGCGGTCGTGTCGATCGGCACCACGCCGACACCACAGTCTGCTGCCACGACAGCGGTGGACGACTGGGTCGCCGGGCTGCCCGGCGAAGGCGGGGTTGAGGGACAGACCCTCGATATCGCAGTCGTCAGTGTCGTGCCCTCCGTTACCGAAGCGATCCGTGAAGCTGCCGCGTCACGCGGCATTTCCGTCCTGGTTGCCGACGAGTCGACGATCCCGATCGAGATACGCGTCGAGAACCCTGCCGCCGTCGGCGACGACCGCTTGATCAATGCCTATGCGGCGCTCCGTTTCCACGGCGCGCCGGCGATCGTCGTCGACATGGGCACGGCCACGACGTTCGACGTGGTCGACGCGGAAGGTGCATTCGTCGGCGGGGCAATCGCGGCCGGCGCCGGCCTTGGCATCGACGCACTCGCCCGCGGGACGGCGCAGCTGCCGAGTGTTCCGCTGGTGATGCCCGCGACTGCCATCGGGCGCGACACGATCTCGGCGATGCAGAGCGGCGCGGTCATCGGCCACAGCGGTCTCGTGCTGGTGCTCATCAGAGCTATCACCGACCAGCTCACCTCAGCCGGCGGCCCATCCCCGAAGGTGATTCTCACCGGTGGCCTGTCGACCGCGGAGTGGGCGCAGGCCATCCCGAAGGTCGATGTCATCGACCCGTACCTGACGCTCGAGGGCCTGGCCCGGCTGCACCAGGAAGTCGGGCATCCTGCGCCGGTGGGCCAGGCATGAGCAGCCTCGAAGGGCGGCTGATCCTGCTCGGCGTGACGGGATCGATCGCGGCGTACAAGTCGGCAGAGATCGCCCGAGCGTTGACCGCCGCCGGTGCCGACGTTCAGCCCCTCATGACCCACACCGCGCAGGCCTTTCTCGGGCCGCTGACGCTCCAGACGCTAACCCGCCGCAGACCGATGACCGATCCGCTTGAGCTGCTGCCCGACCAGCGCATCGCGCACATCGTGGCCGCCGACACGGCCGACCTGATCCTCGTCGCACCGGCAACTGCGCGCTGGATGGCGGCGATGGCGGCCGGCCTGGCAGATGATGTCGTAACCGCCACGTGCCTCGCCACCAGCGCACCGGTCGTGGTCGCGCCGGCGATGGACGGTGAGATGTACGCCCATCCGGCGACGCGGTCCAACCTCGACAAGCTGCGCTCGTTCGGCTACGCGATAGTCGAGCCCGAATATGGACCTCTGGCATCTGGCCAGGTAGGTCAGGGAAGGCTGGCCGAGTTCGAATCGATCCTCGCCGCAGTAGATCGGGCGCTCGAAGGAAGGCCGATTCGCCAGCCAGACACCGATCTGTGGCCACCCCGCGATTCAGCCGACCAGCAGGATCTCGCGGGCTGGCACGTCGTGATCACCGCCGGCGGCACCGCCGAGCCGATCGATCCAGTCCGCTTCATCGGCAACCGCTCAACGGGCAAGATGGGCGCAGCGATCGCCGATGCTGCCCTCGCGCGTGGCGCACATGTGACGCTGATCCACGGCCAGACGTCCGTGCCGCTGCCGGATGGTGCCGCGCTCGTCAGCGCGCCGACCGCGGCCGAGATGCGCACCGCCGTGCTCGAGGCAATCCCCGAGGCGGATGTGCTGGTCATGGCGGCCGCCGTTGCCGATTTCCGGCCGCGCGCGCAATCGGACACCAAGATCGCGCGCGCCGACGGCCTGACGCTGGAGCTCGAGCCAACCAGCGACATCCTGGCCGAGGCCGTCGCGGCCGCGCGCGCCAACCCGCGGACGCGCGACGCGCTGATGGTCGGCTTTGCCGCCGAAACCGGTTCGCTGGCTCGTGCACGGGAGAAGGCGGAGCGCAAGGGCGTCGACCTGCTCGTCGCCAACGACGTGTCCGAGGAAGGGTCTGGCTTCGGGACGGACACGAATCGGGTAACCATCGTCGTGCCCGGCGAACCGGACGAAGCATGGCCGCAGATGTCAAAGCCCCAGGTCGCTGAAAGGCTGCTCGATCGGCTGATCGAACTCAAATCGCGACGCGGTGCAGAATTGGCAGCACGATGAGCGCACAGACTCAGCCCCAGCCAGCGCCGAGCACAGGCAAGCCGGTCCGTCGGGTGACCGTCGCCGATATCGCCAAGATGAAGGCCGCGGGCGAGCGCATCGCGATGCTGACCGCGTACGACTACCCCACGGCGCGCATCGTCGACGAGGCGGGCGTGCCGATGATCCTGGTCGGCGACTCGGTCGGCATGGTCATGCTCGGCTACGAGGAGACGGTTCGCGTCTCGATGGCCGAGATGCTCCACCACGTCAAGGCCGTCGTGCGCGGAACGCGGCACACCCTCGTTGTCGCCGACATGCCCTTCCTGAGCTACGGCGTCAACGTGGAGCACTCGCTCGAGAACGCCGGCAAGTTCATCAGCGACGGCGGCGCCCAGGCGGTCAAGGTCGAGGGCGGCGTGCGCAGCGCCAGAACGATCGAGGAGATCGCCCGCGCCGGCATCCCTGTCATGGGGCACATTGGCCTGACACCGCAGTCGGTGCACGGTCTCGGCGGTCACCGCGTGCAGGGCAAGTCGGTCGAGTCGGCACGCAAGCTGCTCGCCGACGCGTTCGCCGTCCAGGAGTCGGGCGCGTTCGCGGTTGTCCTGGAGCTCGTACCTGCCGAGCTCGCGGCCGCGGTCACAGAGCGCCTCAAGATCCCGACGATCGGCATCGGTGCCGGCGCGGGCTGTTCCGGCCAGGTCCAGGTGATCACGGACCTGCTGGGGTTGACGTACGGCTTCATTCCGCGCCACGCCAAGCAGTACGAGCACCTGGCCGATCGAATGACAGAGGCCATCTCGGCCTTCGCGGCGGAC
>DASQLS010000244.1:0-5824 GCA_035629915.1 Candidatus Limnocylindrales bacterium
CCTTGGCGCGACCGGCTCGGGGCGGACGACGCTCGCGCGGGCCCTCTCTGGGTTGGTCCCGCAGCGGTTTCGCGGGGAGTGGCTCGGCACGCTGACGGTCGACGGCCAGGACGTCGCGACGACGAGACCGTCCGCACTCGCGGCCTCGCTTGGAGTGGTGACGCCTGACGCGACACGCTCGTTGTTGATGACTCGGGCGGCGGACCAGGTCGCTCTTGGCCTCGAGAATCGCGCCGTCTACCACGCTGACCTGCATGCCGCGGTCGAGCGCGGGCTCAAGGCCTTCCAACTGGGTGCCGATGACCGGGTCGATGCGCTGTCAATGGGGCAACGTCAGCGGCTGGCCATCGCGGCCGCGCTCGCGCCTCGACCGCCGCTGCTCGTCCTCGATGGACCGACTGACCACCTGGACGCCGGCTACCGCGCCGACCTCACCGCCATGCTCGCGGAACAGTCACGCCGGCGGGACCAGACCGTCGTGCTCATGGATCGCTACGCAACCGAGCTGTTCGAGCTTGCCGACAAGGTGCTCGTCCTCGACGACGGCCACCAGGCGTACTTCGGGCCGTTGGACCAAGCCGGCGACGGGGTCAAGAAGCGTCTCGAGCGCGCCGGCGGCTGGCGACCGTCTCAGTGGGCTTCGTCGTTGCCAGTGCCGGTTGCTCGCTCGGCGAGTGAGGCATCCGCCGAGCCGTCAGCCGCCCGTTTCGTCGCGTCCTACCCGTTGCTCGAGGCCAACGGCCTGGCGCTCGAGAACGTGAGTGCATCCGGCCGGTCGAAACGCACGGTCCTGACCGATTTCAGCCTGACCCTGCGCGCCGGCGATCGGATTGTGCTGCTGGGTGACAACGGAACCGGCTCATCAATGCTCCTGCGCGCGCTGGCCGGTGAGACGCGACCCACGGATGGCACCGTCCGCATCGGCGACGGGACCGACGAACCGGCGCTCGACCCGCGCCGCGTGGGTGGCCCGCGCTATCGGCGCCTCATCAGCCTGGTTCACCAACTGCCTCGGTCCGTCCCAGTGGCATCGAGCGTCTATCGCGAGGTGAGTGGCGGGCCGCGCGACCCCCGCCACGACGAGATGACCTGGGCCGATCTGACGCAGTCGATGACCCGCTTCGCGCCACATCTGCCGCCGACGGCACAACCGGAGACGCTGAGTGGCGGTGCCGCACGGCTGGCGCAGCTCTGCCGGCTGTTGTGGGCGACGCCCGGCATCGCTCTGCTCGATCAGCCCGAGGTCGGTCTGGATCAGCACGGCTGGGAATTGATGGTCGAGGTCCTCGACGAGATGCGCGCTCTCGGGCAGGCACAGCTGATCGCGACGCATGATGCGCGGCTCGCGGCGACTGCCGATTCGACGATCCAGCTTGGCACGCGCAGCGTCGCCCGGAAGAAGAAGGACAAAGCATGACCGAGCTGCGTGAGCTCTGGCCGCGGATCAGAGTGCCGCCACTGGCGGAGACGCCGGCACTGGCCCGGCTTGCCGTAGCCGCCATGTGGCTCGTGCTTGGGCTTCTTGGACGGCCGCTGACCACGACGGTCCTGCTCGCCGCGGCGGTTGCCGTATTGGTGGCTGCCTCCGGTTACACGCCGTGGGCCCTGGCGCGCATCAGCTGGCGGCCGCTGCTGGTGATCGTGCTGATTGGGATGCTGACCTTCATCGTGTCGATCGACGACGGCCGCGCCGCGGCATCGCAGGCTGTAATGACCACGGCCCTGCGCCTCTCACTGTTGTTGGTCGTCGCGTTGCTGGTGGTGTTGCCGCAGGACGCCGAGGCGGCACTGACCGAAGCTGTTGCCTTTGTCCGGCTGCCGCCGCGCATCGCCTTCGAGCTGCTCGTCGCGGCGCGGGTCGTTGCGGGCGTGCCCGGTGACCTCGCCGAGCAGCGCCTGGCGCGCCGCGCGCTCGACCTCTCGCCCGGAGGCCTGCGCGGCATCCTGTTCATGCCTCTCGACGCCGTCCGCTACGCCGTTCGCGCGGCGCGCCAACGATGGCAATCCCTGCGCATGGGCGCCGGCCTCGCTGCGCTTGGCAGCGGTCGCCAGCGATCGATGTACCGTTCCGTAGAGTTCGGCCGCAACGGGCGCTACGTGCTGGTCGCCGGGACAGTCGTCGCGATCGTCGCGCTGCTGGTCGGGCTGTTGTGACGGAGAATCAATAGATGGATCAGGAATCGACTCCCATGCCCCAGGTCGGTCAGGCCGCACCAGAGCTGGCGCTGCTGGACGACGAGGGCGTCGAGCGCCGGCTGAGCGATCGGCGCGGCCAGTGGACCGTCGTCTACTTCTATCCCAAGGACGACACGCCGGGCTGCACGGTAGAGGCGTGCGAGTTCCGCGACGCGAACGTCGAGATCCAATCGCGCGACGCCGAAGTGTGGGGCGTAAGCGTCCTGGGAACAGGCAGCAAGGCGGCCTTCAAGCGCAAGTTCGAGCTGCCCTTCGTGTTGCTCGCCGACGAGGACCATCAGGCAGCCGAAAAGTACGGAACGTGGGTCGAGAAACAGAATTACGGACGCACCTACATGGGCATCCAGCGCTCAACTTTCCTGGTCGATCCGGAAGGTCTGATCAGGCGGGTGTGGCCGCGCGTCAAGCCCGAGGGCCACGCAGCCGAGGTGCTCGCGGCACTTGATGAAGAGCGTGCTCTCACAGCCGCCTCTCAGACAACAAAATGAGGCATCGCCCGTGGGGGGAGACGAGCGATGCCCCGGCCGAAGCATACACAGTTGTAAGCGCGTAGCAACGCAACTTTTATGACCGCTGTTATGGATTTGAAATGTCAGTTGCGCAAGCCGTGAGTGCCTCCGAATCGGCCGCCGCGAAGTCCCCCCACGATGACCGACCGGATCGCGTCCTGGTCATCGTCGCCCACCCCGACGATGCTGACTTTGGCGTCGCAGGCACTCTCAGCCGCTGGGTGAACGCCGGCTCGGTCGCACGCCTGGTGTGCTGCACCAGCGGCGACGCCGGCGCCGACGACGCGACCACGGATCCGCTTGAGCTGGCACGGCTGCGCGAGAGCGAGCAGCGGGCGGCGGCGGCGGTCGTGGGTTACGAGGGCGTTGACTTCCTGCACCGCCCCGACGGCGCGCTCGAGAACGATCTGGCGCTGCGCGAGCAGCTGGTGCGCATCATCCGGAGCTTTCGACCGGATGCCGTCGTGGCCATGGACCCAACCGTGATCGTGCACGAGTCCGGCTTCATCCAGCACATCGACCACCGCAACGCCGGTCTGGCCGCGGTCGATGCCGTCTACCCGGCAGCAAGGAACGCGATGGCGTTTCCACGGTTGGTCATCGATGAGGGCCTCGAGCCGCATTCGGTCAACCGGATGTACCTGTTCTTCGCCGACGGCGCGAATGCCTGGGTCGACATCACCGACACGCTCGAAAACAAGCTCGCGGCGCTGCGCGAACATTCAAGTCAGCTGCGCAAGCCAGAGGAGCTCGAGGGTTGGATTCGCGGCTGGGCCACGGAGGCCGGCAAGGAGATCGGCGTTGACGCGGCCGAGGCATTCAGGGTGATCGACCTGCACTGAACTTTCAGGAGGCGAAGGCCTAGGCGGTCCCGATCAGCACCGGGCGGATCCTGCCCCAGTTGTCCCACAGCTCGCCCAGGCGGGCCGCGCGCGGCCCAAGACACTGGTTGACCTGCTCAACGGTCAGGTTCGGAGCCCGCGCTCTGAGATAGGTCTCGGTAAGAACCACTGTGCCCTGCCACAGTCCATCAATCGCTGCCTGTCCCGCCGGACGGCGGAGGGAGCGCGGATCGAAGTCGCTGTGCGACAGGGCGAGAGCTAGGTCACGCGCGGTCGGCGCCCGACCATCCGCCCAGCCATCCCGTCCGTCGAAGCGGTAGCCGAGCGAAGCCAGGCTGGCCACCACCCGGCTCGCGCCCTCGCCGTCGAATTGGCCCCAGAACGGGTGAACGTCTGGAAAGCGAAGAAAGTTCTCCTCGAGAGCACGCGCCGCCATCGCCTCGCGCATCTCGAGCAGGAGTAGCTGCAGTCGACCGGCCTCGATGCCGGTGTCCTCGGACAGGCGCAGCGCCAGGCCGAGCAGCGTCTGCCGATCACCACGCAACATCGCCGACAGTTGCGAGCCGGATTGGCTCGACGACCGCGCGGTCACGGCCGCCCCCCGACCAGAAGTGACAGCGGCCGCGGACGCGCCGGCCGATGACGCCATCGCGCCAGGTGGCTGGACCGGCCGTTGCTGTGTGCGGCCACCGGCCGCCACGCGGCGCTGCGCATCTTCCTCGCACGCGGCGAGCTTGCGTCGCGCTTCGAGACATGAGGCCTGGGCCGACTCGGCGGCGATGCGCGCCGCGTCGGCAGCGAGCTCGATGCCCGGCATCGCTCCCTCGATCTCCGTCGCCCGACGAACCACCTCGTCGGAGTTGCGTTCCGAGCTGCGCACCTGGCGGTTTAGGCGGTTGATCTCGTTCAGCCACTCGGCGGCTGCGGCCTGGATGTCACCCGGCCCGTCGGCGCGCGCAAGAGCGGCTCGATAGGCGAGTCTTGCCTCGTCCTTGGCCTCGTTGAGCGAGCGACGGTCGCGGGTTGCCGCGTCGCGTTCACGATCACGGACCACCTCGGACAGCTCGAGACGCGCGTCGCGCAGCCGCTGCTGGTGCTCGGCAGCAGCCGCGGCCAGACGCTCGGCTTCGGCGCAACGGCTGTCGACGTGGTCGCGTGCAGCGCCGCACGGCCCGCTCGTCACGGTCGAGGCTGCCGCGGAGGCAACGGATGGGGCGGTCATCGAGGTCGAGGCTAGGCCGCCGCAGGATGCCTCGTCTACGGGACGGTTGGAGCACGGCCCGGGGTACCGCAGGACGCTCGAATGAGCTATGACCGCAGGCACGTGAAAGAGTCACAGCCGGCCCCTTTTCGGCCTCCGCTTGCTGCGGCTCACGTCCCTCTCCGCGTGGCCTTCGGCCCGCTGCGCGCCTCCGAAAGCGTTCGCCTTTCTGGCGACCGCTTTCTGCGGCTTGCGGTGATACGATCGTGCACGGTGGCAACAGAGCGCAGCCGGCCCCAAGAGGACTGATTCTTGGCCATCGATCCCAACCAGGAATTCCTGGTTCAGCCTGTCGACGCCTCCTGGCTTCAGTGCAACATTGAGTGCCAGGAAGCGTGCCCCGTCGGCACGAACTGCCGCGGCTACTTGAATCTGGCCGCGGAAGGTCGATTCGAAGAGGGCTACATCCTGTCGCGCGAGCCGAATCCGGTCGCCGCGATGTGCGCCTACGTCTGCTCGGCCCCGTGCGAGCGCGCCTGCCGCCGCGGCGACATCGACCGCCCATTGGCGATCCGGGCCATGAAGCGCTTCCTCGTCGAGTGGCACCAAGCCTCTGGCATCCCCGACGACATGCCCCAGATCACGCCGCGTGACACGACTGTCGCGGTCATCGGCGCCGGCCCGGCTGGCGTGGCCGTCGCGCGCGAGCTTGCTACCGCCGGCCATCAGGTCACGGTCTTCGACGAGCTGCCCTACGGCGGCGGCACGATGCTCATCGGCGTGCCGGCCTTCCGGCTGCCGCGCGAGGCGATCGAGATGGACCTCAAGCTGGTCGAGCGGCTGGGAGTTCGCTTCCGGTACGGGGTGAGGGTCGGGCGTGACGTCACCTTCGAGCAGCTGATGGAGCAATTCGATGCGGTCGCGATCTGCGCCGGAGCGATGGATGCGGTCGGGCTCGACATTCCCGGTGGCGACCTCGACGGCATCCAGTACGGCGTCGACTACATGAAGATCGCCAACCTCGGCGAGCCGCTGACGGTGGGCAAGGACGTGGTCGTGATCGGCGGTGGATACAC
>DASQLS010000245.1:0-3419 GCA_035629915.1 Candidatus Limnocylindrales bacterium
GGAGTCGAGCTGGAGGTCGACGACGAGAAGCTGGTCGGCATGGCCACCGCCGTCAGCGGCACCGGGCCGACCTACGTCTTCCTGGTCATGGAGGCGCTCATCGACGCTGCCGTCCACCTCGGCTTCCCGCGCCACATCGCCCACGACCTCGTCATCGAGACGCTCGAAGGCAGCACCCTCTTCGCCAAGTCGAGCGGCATGCATCCGGCCCAGCTGCGCAACATGGTCACATCGCCCGGGGGCACCAGCGCGGCGGCGCTGCACGAGCTGGAATCGGGCCGACTACGAACCGTCCTGTCGGAAGCGGTGTGGGCCGCGTTTCGAAGGACCGAAGAGCTCGGCCAGAAGCTCGAGGCCGACACCAAGCCGGATTCCTGAGGAGGACGATGACCATGGACATGAAGCTCGAGGTGATCGGAATCCCAGTCTCTGACGTCGATGCTTCCAAGTCGTTCTACGCCGACAAGGTGGGCTTCCATCTCGACCACGACATGCGCCCAAACGACACGATGCGCATCGTTCAGTTCACGCCCCAGGGCTCCAACTGTTCGCTGGTGTTCGGTGAGGGGATGCCGCTCGGCGAACCAGGCACGACCAAGGGAATGCAGCTGGTGGTCGATGACATCGACGCGGCGCGGGAGCTGCTCGCCTCGCGTGGCGTGCAGATAACCGAGGTGCAGCAGCTCGGGCCAGAGGGAGCTCCAGGATCGCGCTTCGCGTTCTTCGCCGACCCGGACGGGAACGGCTGGTCACTCCAGGAGATCAAGCGCGCCTGAAGCCTCAGGGCACGCGGAAGCTGATCAGCCGGAGAGTCACCTCACCTTCCGGGCGTCCGCTGAAGGCGAAGGCAACGTCGATAGTCGACCCGGCGGGCGCGAACGGCACCTCGAGCTCGCTGACCTCTGACTCACCGTCGATCGTCGCCTCGGCCTCGATGACGACTGCCTCTGCCGACTCATCGCCAAGGTTATGAACGGTCGCCGGGATGATCCAGCCGATCCCGCCCTGGTAGCCCTCGTCGGGCCGCAGGTCAACGGTCGGGTTGGCGGGCCCGCCCGGAGAGAGCCCCTCGACAACCAGTACGCCGACGAGGACGATGATCGCGAGCACGCTCGTGCCCAGTACGACCCACTCGAGCGGGTTGCGTTTCATTTCGCGTCCCCTTCGTGAGCGCCGCCGATCAGGATCCGTGCCACCGCGGCGCCTACCGCCGCCACGAGCGCGAGCATGACGGTCATTCCGGCAATTGCCTGAACGCTCGCCCCTTCTGTTCGGCCGAACGACCAGAGCAGGAATAGCGCAACGACGATGCTCACCGCGTACGAAGTGACGGTTTCCGACCACGGATGTTCGAGCAGGTCCTCGCCGCGCTTGTGCTGACGCCCGCCAAAGTCGGCCAGGAACACGAGCGCGAAAGTGACCACCAGCGATACCGCCACCATGGCCACAAGCAGCCACGGCGACGCCTCGATACCGAGCATCATCGGCTCCTCAGTGGGTGCCACGTTCAGGGCGAAGAGCAGCGCGCCGCCCGCACCCACCCCCAGCCGCGCCATCGGTGAGATCGAGCCGGCGCCACCACTATCACCGCTCAGCTGAGCAGTCGCGACCGACGCGCCGAACGCGATAGGTATGGCCTCGAGCGCCACCTTGCCGGCGGCGTCGCTGATGCTCGTATTGGCGTCGATTCGCCCCAAGACGAGGAGTGCCACCAACGCGATCACGATGCCCAGTCCGATGGTCGACACCGAATCGATCACCAGCTCGCCAATCGAGCGTTCCCGCCGGAATCCAGCTACGGAGTTGTATCCAAGGACCACGACGAAGCCAAGGCCGAGAAGCAGGAGAATCTTCCAGGGCGACAGGATGAAACCGTGGAACCAGACCTCCATCGTGTAGAGCAGTGGCAATCCGATGATCAGGCCGCTACCACCTGCGCGGATGTAGTCGCGAACCGTCGGGCCTGGATCGCCTGCCATGACTCGCTGTATAGCAAATCCCGCGACTCGTTGGTGCTGGTTTGAGCCGCGACGACGACACGCCCGCCTATCATCGGCCGCGATGCCCCGTGCCATCCTGCTCGTGCTGCTGTGTGGAGCAGCCTTGCTCGGCGGGTGCTACGAGGAGCCGGTGGCGATAACGACTTTCCCGCCGACGGATCCCCCGACTCCGACCAGCCAGCCCACCCCGAGCCCCACCGTCGAATCCACACCTACGCCCGCGCCGACTCTTTCACCGACGCTCGTCCCCACGATCACGCCCAGCCCGTCGCCAAGCCCGACGCCATCGCCAACCGCCCAGGCAAGCGCGTCGATTGGCGAACCGGCCGCCGACTGCGTCAACGGCTGGATCGGTACCCTGCCCAACAGCGCCGAATACGCCGAGGGCATCGCCATCCTGGAGGGCCACATGGGCATCAGCGGACCGTGGGTGGTGACCGACATGCGCTATTTCGACGGCCCGGAGGCGCCCTGGATCCTCGAGCCCGAGTACGACTCGGTCGAGCGCTGGTACGTCAAGGCGAGCCTCGCCGACGACGCCGCGTTCCGGGGACGCTGGCTGCTCGAGAAACGAACCGAGCTGATCCGTGGCGTGTCGGCCGTGGCGTCCTATTCGAGCGCCGGCTACGCATCGCCCGATTGGACGGGATTCGTCGGCGAAGGGCCACCAACGACATATCTCGGACTTCCGGGCGCGTGGTCGGGCATCCCGTACGACTTCGTAACCGGTGAGGGCGACTCAGGCAATCCCGGTCTGCCCGACGAGGTCGTCGGCTGCATGACCGGCACGTGATGGCCGATTAGATGCGCGTCGAACTGCTGGCCACGGCCGACTGCCCGCACCTCCACCTTGCCGAGGACGAGGTGCGCACCGCCCTCGAACACCTCAACGGCGCCAACCCGCAATTCGACCTGGTCTACGTAAGCGATCTCGACAATGCCGCCGGATTGGGCTTCCACGGCTCACCCACCGTCCGGATCGACGGCCTGGACGTCGTTGCCGTGGCGCCGGGCGATCCGATCAACCTCGGCTGCCGCCTCTATCCGCAGCCGGACGGCCGAATGGCAGCCGTCCTGCCGGCCCAGACGATCGTCGCCGAGGTCGAGCGCCGGCGTGCGGTCGAGGCGCAGGAGCGCGCCGCTCAGCCAAGCTTGCGCAGCCTGCCGGCGCGCGTCTCCCGCGGCTTCTTCCTGTGGTCCTCGCGCCGTCGCTCGCTGGCGCGGATGGCGACCGCCGTCCCGTTCACGCGCTCGATGGTGAGGCGTTTCGTCGCAGGTGATCGGCTCGATGACGCGCTCGTGGCGCTCGAGCGGCTGCGCGACCAGGGTCTGACGTGGACCGTCGACGTGCTCGGTGAGTCGGTCAGCTCGCGCGAGATGGCCCTCGCCTCGGCCGATCGCTACATCGCCACGCTCGAC
>DASQLS010000246.1:0-3721 GCA_035629915.1 Candidatus Limnocylindrales bacterium
GCGCGACGCGGCGCGTCGCGCGGAGCCCGACGCGGCCGGATAGCCTCTCAGCCATGGAAAAGCCGGTCGAGGAGCTGCCCGAACACGTTCAACGCAATCGCGCCTACTGGGACGGCATGGCCGACGAGTGGGTCGAGAAGGGGCGGCGCGACTGGGAGAGTCCCGAACCTGTGTGGGGCATCTTCCGAATCCCGGAATCGGAGGTGCATCTCCTGCCAGACGACCTCGACGGGCTCGACGTGATCGAGCTCGGCTGCGGGACCGGTTACGTGTCGTCGTGGCTCGCCAAGCGCGGCGCCAAACCGGTGGGAATCGATAACTCGCCCGCCCAGCTCGAGACCGCGCGCGGCTTCCAGCGCGAGTTCGGCATCGAGTTCCCGCTGATCCTGGGCAACGCCGAGGAAGTGCCACTGCCCGACGCCACCTTCGACCTGGCCTTCTCCGAGTACGGCGCCGCGATCTGGGCCGATCCCTACAAGTGGATTCCCGAGGCGGCGCGCCTGCTGCGGCCCGGCGGCCGGCTGATCTTCATGGGCAACTCGCCTTGGATCATGGTCAGCGTTCCCGAGCTCGAAAGTGACGGCCCGGCCACGGACCGCCTGATGCGGCCCTACTTCGACATGCACCGCGTGGAGTTTCCCGACATGGACGGGGTCGAGTTCCACATTCCGCACGGCGAATGGATCCGCCTCATGCGCGCCAACGGCTTCGAGATCGAGGACCTGATCGAGATGCGTCCGAGCCCGGACGCGACGACGACCTACGAGTGGGTCACTCTCGAATGGGCGCGCAAGTGGCCGGCCGAGCAGGCGTGGAAGGCGCGCAAGCGCGACTAGGTACGCTGCACGCGATGCCAACGCCCGAATCGACGCCTTCGAGCCTGCCCCGCTTCGACTTTCCGGATGGCGAAATGGAAACCTGGGCCGTACTTGGCCACGTCAGCGATCGTTCGGTGCGGGTGTGGGGGCGCAGTATCGGCGGAGCACTGCCCGTGGTCGTGTCGGTCGAGGGCGTCGAGGTCGCGACTTCAGAGATCACCCCATACGCCGATCACGACCATGTTGGAGTCGCGGAGGTCGAGCTCAGCTCCGCGCGGCCGGGTGCCGAGTTCGAGGTGCGCGTCGGTGATTACATCCGTCGCGGTCGGTTCGCACCCGAGCCCGGCTCGCCCACCGAGTTCAGCTTCGCCTTCGGCAGCTGCCACCAGCCGTTCACCGAGGCGCTCGACGACGGCAGCATCAAGCGCAATCCCGGCGCGGCGATATATCCGCGGATCCAAGCGCTGTTCAACGAGCGCGGCGTCGACTTCGCGATGTGGCTCGGTGACCAGGTCTACTCGGACGCGGTGTCGGAGATGAGCGTCCGCGAGAAGCTCTCCAAGGACCCGTCGGTGACCGACGAGGCACTGGTCGAGACGTACCGACATCTGTATCGCGGCTTCTTCAACGAGCGCGGCTATCGCGAGCTCAGTGAAGCCACGCCGTCGTACCTGATGTGGGACGACCACGACATCTTCGACGGCTGGGGCTCGCTGATCGACCGCAGCTCCTTCGACGAACGCGTTTATCGTGCCGCGGAAGCCGCCTTCCGCGAGTACCAGCAGTTGCGCAACCCGGGCGGGACACTGCAGTCCACGCCGCCGTTCGGCTACTCGTTCTGGCGCGGTGACGTCGGCTTCCATGTGCCAGACCTGCGCGGCGAGCGCGACTTCGAGAAGGGCCAGGTGATGGATCGTGGCTGGGCGCTGCTCGACGCCTTCCTCGCCGAGGCCACCGATCGGGGAGTGCCCACCCTCTTCATCTGCGCGAGCGTGCCCGTCGTGCACGCCTCGCCCGCGCTCATGACCGCGCTCGAGCGCTTGCCCACCAGCTCTGGCCGAGACGTCCGTGACAGATGGTCGGTGCCGACCTTCGCCGCGGAACGCACCAAGCTGTTGGATCGCCTGTTCGGCTGGCAGTCGGCCCTGCCGCATCGCCAGGTGATCGTGCTGTCAGGCGACGTTCACGTGGGTGCTGCGTTCAACGTCAAGCCGCGCAATGGCGAAGGCCGCTTCGCGCAGTGGACTAGCTCGGCCCTGTCGACGCCCGACGGCTTCAAGCACATCGTCGCCAATCGGATGATCACCAAGTTCGTGCGCCTCGGCGAGCGAGAGCTGCGTGTCTGGCGGCGCGGGCTGGCGACCAGCAACAACGTGGGCGTGGTCGACGTGGCTCCGGCCCCCGACGGCGGGCATGTAGTCACGCTGAATGTGTTCGAGTACGACTCGTCCGATGATCGAATGAAGCTCGGGCTGACCGATCAGGCCAGCCCGAGTCAGAGTGGCTGAGCGTCAGCCTCCAGGTCAGCCTGCGGTCGCGGGCATGCCGGGGTTGCGATAGCTCTCGTAGGTGACGAACTCGAGGCGCTCGATCTGGCGCCACTGGTAGAAGAAGGCGACCGTACCGAGCACCAGAGCGGCCGCAATCCAGAGCCATGAAAGCTCGTCGGCAACGTAGGCGCCGGCGGTGCCGGCATTGAGGGCGGAGACGGGGACGCGACCAAGGATCAGCGCGACTCCCGTGACGGCCGCGAACGCGCCTCCATACGAGGTCGCGATCAGGATCAGGTACTTCGGCACGCGTAGCACGATGAACAGCAGCGCGACGGCAGCCGCGGCGACGAGAGCAACGATGAAGGCCAGAAACCCGTCACCGATGCCGAGCCAGGCCATCAACCCGAGGCCGGCCATGTACCCCAGCGACGCACCAACGAACGTGACCGCGAACCAGTAGTACAGGTACGCGAGCGCCGCGAATAGCAGCGCAAAGACGAACCCGACGACCCAGCTGGTGACAGTCACCAGGAATCCTTCGCCGAACAACGTCGTCATCGCATTGGCGCCGAACAGGAAGCCGAAGAAGAAGCCCCAGATAGGCAACAAGATGATGAACAGCTTGAAGCCCCAGTAGGCGAACGCGAGACCGATTCCAAGAGCCAGTAGCCCGAGCACGATTGCCTCTAGCGACATGGCAACCTCCCTATGTTGAATTGCCTGCCAGAGACGTCCGGCACGAACGCCACTGCCCCCACGCCTCGCGCTCCCTCGGGCGCAAGTCGATTGAGTTTAGTGCGCTGGAAGTGGTCCCGGAGCGACATCCGCGCCATCATCACTTGGCCGGCTCGTGGTGAGCCGCCCATGACAGTCGCGACGCCTCCGGCTCGGGGCCCTCGAACTCAGGAGCATCCGGCGCCACCTCAGCCATCCGCTTCCCATACCAGGCTGCAAATGGCCCCGCAGTCAGGCCATGCAGGACAACGGACAGGAAGACGGTCCAGGCCACGACCGCGGCGACCGGGCCCGAGTCGACGCCGGCTTCGTGAAGGCCCTCGAGGCCAATGATGAGGAAGACGATCGACGCCAGGCCACGCGGCCCGAACCAGCCAACGAAGAGCACCGTGATCGGCCTGAATCGGGCACCCAGGAGGCTGACAGCAACCGGCACCATTCGGATGACAGTCAGGCTCAGGACCGCGTAGGCGATGACCATCGGGTCGCCGAACGTGGCGACCAGCTCGCCCGCGAGAGCCAGGCCGAACGCGGCCCAAACGCCAATGGCCAGCAGCGATCCCTGGGTTTCGGTGAACCGGATGGCCGACTCCTCGCGTTGCCGGCTTCCGAAGCCGAACGCCAGCCCGCCGACGAAGGCGGCGATGAAGCCGTTGCCACCGATGCTGACCGCGA
>DASQLS010000247.1:0-3073 GCA_035629915.1 Candidatus Limnocylindrales bacterium
CCCAGTATCGGGGCGAGGCCGTCGAGATCGACGCGTGCCAGCTCGGCGAGCGCGCCGCCACCTTCGGCGAGGTCTGCCCCGTCGCCGTCGAACAGGCGCGCACCCAACGCGACGAGGAGTCCGGCGCCGCCGTCCGTCGTCGCGCTGCCGCCGAGCCCGACAGTCAGGCGGCGGACGCCGAGGCCGATCGCGGCGGCGATGACCTGGCCCGTGCCGAGCGTCGACGCGGCCAGGGGGTCGCGCTCCTCAACAGCCAGTCGCGACAGCCCGGACGCCACGGCCATCTCGACGATGCCCTCGTCGCCGCGGCGCAGAAACCGCGCGCGCACGGTCCGCCCGAGCGGATCGCGCGCGTGGACGGGCAGCTCGAGCCAGTCGGAACCGGACGCCTTGATCGCCTCGAGCGTGCCTTCTCCGCCGTCGGCCAGCGGTATGAGTCGCAACTCGTCCAAGGGCCGGCCGCGTCGCCAGCCGTCGGCGAGTGCCGCGGCCACCTGGTTCGGGTCGAGTGAGCCCTTGAACGAATCCGGGGCGACGAGTACTCGCAACCCGCCGGCCTAGGCGGGCGTGGCGACCGCCGACTTGCGGTCGAGGTACTCGGGGATGCGAATCATCGGCGGTCGCTCCTGGTCGGCCAGCTCGATGACCTCGATCGACAGCTTGTTGGGGCCCGAGCGCGGCAGCTTGATGGTCGAGCCGGGCTCGGCGAACAGTCGCGCCTTTCGTCGTTCCTCGAGCCGCTTCATGACCGCCTGGAGGATGACGAAGCTCATCTTCGACAGCCCTTCGATGTCCTGGTTGCGGTGGAAGCGGATGTCCAGGTCCACCTGCCCGAGGCCGTTCAGGTCGAGCCGCTCGGCGAGGTCGATCAGGTGGCCGATCTCGACCGCATAGCCGGTGAAGAACGGGATCTGCTCCAGGTGCGTTCGCCTGCCGGCATATTCGCCGGATAGCGGCTGGATGTAGCCCGACAGCTCGGGAAAGAACATGTTGATCAGCGGTCGAGCTACGAGCTCGGTCACGCGGCCGCCGCCGCCCTCCTTGAGCTGGCCGTCCTCGACGATCGGGCGCTGGTAGTAGGCCTTGACGTAGCCGATACGCGGCTCGACCAACAACGGACCGAGGGTGCCGTAGATGAAGCGCGGATGCCAATCGGTGATGTCTGTGTCCGACCAGGCGACCAGATCCCCCGTCGTGGCGTACAGGCTCTTCCACAGCGCCTCGCCCTTGCCGCGGAACGAGCCGTAGCGCGGCAGGACGTCAGAGTGAATCAGCACTCGCGCGCCCTCCGACTCGGCGATCGACCGCGTGTCGTCGTCCGACTCGGAATCGATGACCAGCAGCTCGTCGATCAGCGCGAACTTCTCCATCAGCTCGCGCCGCGCGCGATGGACGATCGGCCCGATCGTCGCCGCTTCGTTGAGCGTCGGCAGCACAGCGCTGATCGTCAGACCCTGCTTCTGCTTCAGTTCAAGCAGCCGGCCGAGGTCGCTGAATTCCGAGTGATGGAAGTTCGACTCAGCGAACCAGCGATCGACGCGAGCCGGGACGCTGCGGCCCAAATTTGCCGCGCGATCGGCCGCCTCGAGCGTCTCGGCCTGCTCGGCGCGGCGCTCGAATGTCTGACGATTGATCTGCTCGCGCGTCTTGACCACGATTACCGACGGTCGTGCGTGCTGGGCGACGGTCTCGGGCAGCACACCGAACAGTGCGCCCTCGTCGTTGGCCACGTCCGTGGCCGACATGGCGGCCGCGCCCATGACCACCAGCTGTGCCTCTTCCGCCTCGCGGATGATGGCCGAGCCGACGTTGAGCCCCTCGACCAGCAAGGGCCGCGCTGGATCGCCGGCGTGATGCGTGACGAAGTTGGCCAGTGCTCGCTCGGCCTGGGCGCGCACGACGGGGGAGATGTCCGGCGGCACGACGTGCATCACGTCGACCGATGCCTCGAAGTAGCGGCCGAGTGCAGACGCGTAGGCGAGCGCCAGCTCGGCGTGGGGTCCGCCGCGAACCGGAGTGAGGATGCGCTTGACGTCCTTGACGCCGCGCTGCTTGACCACCGCGATGTTGCACGGCGCGTCACGGACGACTTCGTCGATCGTTGGCG
This sequence comes from Candidatus Limnocylindrales bacterium, assembly GCA_035629915.1. Lineage (GTDB taxonomy): Bacteria > Chloroflexota > Limnocylindria > Limnocylindrales > CSP1-4 > JALYGJ01. The sequence goes on from DASQLS010000247.1 coordinate 2,108, forward strand.
AGAAGACCGACTCGGCGCCTTTCTTGCCGCCGGGCCGCCCTGCCCAGCCAAAGATGATCAGGTCGGCTTCTTCTTCCGCGGCGAGCTCGACGATGCCCTCGGCGGCCCGGCGGCCGATGCGCACGACGGTGCGCAGCTCGACTCCGGGTGGCGCGAACTCGAGCACGCGCTGCAGCAATCTTCGTGCCTGGCGCGCCCGAGTGGCGCCGTCCGAAAGCGCCATTCCCTCGGGCACTTCGACGATCCCGAGCGCCGTGAGCGTGCCGCCCTGCTTGATCAGCGCCGCACCGATGCGGACCAGGTCCGCTGCCGTCCGTGGGTTGGCGAGCGGCAACAGGATGTGCTGCGGCAGCTCGGCACGCTCGGTCCGCGTCGAAACCTGGCGCGCGCTCAACGGACGACCACCTCGGACTCAACGGATCCTTCGGCCATGACGGCATTCCAGCGCTCGACGAAATAGGGCTTGAGCAGCTCGAACGCGCGCGCCTGACGCTCGATGAAGACCTCGGCCTGATCCGTTGTCAGCGTGCGTGTCTCGAAGATGAGCGACGCGACACGGCCGAAGTAGAGCGGGATCAGTGAGGCAATCAGTTTGTCAATCGGCACTGCGCGCGCGTGATGCGCGACGAGCACGTCGTACACGACGCGCGCCCAGATCTCGTCAGGCATGTTGAATACAGCCTCGTCGAGTGAGCCCGGCTTGTCGGCGCGGGTGGCACGCTCGAGAATCGTGCCGGCCTCCTCCGATAGCTGATCGATGACCTCGAAGTTGGCGGCTGTAAGCGCTGCCTGCCACTGGTCGCCGACGGTGATGCGGCCCTTGGCGAACTCCTCGAGCAGGCGCGCGACGTTCACGTCGAGTGGCGGCGGCTCGAGGATGCGCTCGAAGCCATACGCCGGCACGTCGTGCGAGCGGGTCACGTCCAGCCACCGGGCGGCGTGGACCTCGGTCAGGCGGAGCAGGGT
>DASQLS010000248.1:0-3189 GCA_035629915.1 Candidatus Limnocylindrales bacterium
CTCGCGGCGCGGCGACTCGACATTAAGCGGGGTTTGTGCGCGTATGAGCACGATTCCGGAGGATTAGTGAGTCATTTGCGCGCGTATGGCAGCGCTGTCACTTTCTGGCACGGTTAACGCACGACGAGCCGACATTTGACGGAGTCGCTGCCCACCAATTGCCGAACCGCCTCGTCGAACCGCCTCTTCGGCGGCATACGATGGCGCCGTGATCGATTGTCCGCGCTGCAGCACGCCCAACGCGGAGGGCTCGCGCTTCTGCAACAACTGCGGAGCGAGCCTGGTCACGCGCGTCGGCGTCCACGAGCGACGCATCGTCACCGCACTCTTCGCCGACCTGGCGCGGTCCACGTCAATGGGCGAGCGGCTCGACCCCGAGGTGGTGCGCGGGGTCGTGGGTGACTTCTTCGAGCTGGCACGAGTTGAGATCGAGCGGCGCGGCGGAACGGTCGAGAAGTTCAGCGGTGATGCGGTGATGGCCGTTTTCGGATTGCCGCAGGCACACGAGGACGATCCCGAGCGTGCCGTGCGCGCGGCGCTGGCAATCCGCGACGGACTGGCCACGCTCGCCGGCGCCGCGCTGGAGCGCCACGGCATCACCGTTCAGGCGCGGATCGGGATCGAGTCGGGCGAGGTCGTGGTCGGCGATCCGTTCGGTGGCGCCACGATGGCCACCGGCGACGCGATGAACCTCGCCGCGCGTCTCGAGCAGCAGGCAGACCCGGGTGAAGTGGTTGTCGGCGAACAGGCTTGGGACGCCGTCCGTGATCTCGTCACCGCCGAGGCGCTCGGCGAGCTCGAGCTGCGCGGTCACGAAGCAGCGCTCAAAGGGTGGCGAGTCGGCTCAGTCGCGACCGAGGTTGGGCGACCACGCGGCGTTCCCGGACTGCAATCCCCGCTCACCGGCCGCGACGAGGAGCTGACGATGCTGCTCGACGCCGCCGATCGGGCCGAAAGAGAGCGCAAAGCCGTACTTTTCACCGTCATCGGTGTGCCGGGCCTGGGCAAGAGCCGGCTCGTCCGCGAAACAGCCGATCGACTCGAGCAGCGAGGCTGGTCGGTCGTCAAAGGGCGCTGCCTGCCCTACGGCGACGGCATCACCTACTGGCCCGTGCAGGAGATGGTGCGCGAACTGGCCGGCATCGATGCCGACCTGAGCTCGGAGGCTTCCCAGGCCCGACTCAGCGCCGTCGCGCCTGATGCCGAAGTTGCCGACCGCCTCGGCCTCATGCTCGGCCGCGAGGCCGACTCGGGAGAGCAGCCGGCTGGCGGCGGCGATCGCGAGATCGCCTTCGCGTTTCGGCGACTCCTCGAGCATGCCGCCGCGACGCATGGCCCAATGATGCTGGTCTTCGAAGACATCCACTGGGCAGAGCCGCCGCTGCTCGACCTGATCGAGCATCTGGTCACCTGGACGCGCGACGTGCCTCTGCTGGTTGCCTGCCCGGCGCGGCCCGAGTTGATCGACGTCCGGCCGGCCTGGGGCTCCGGGCGGATGGAGGCGAGCCGGATCATGCTGGAGCCACTGACCGAGGACGAGTCGCGTGCCCTGCTTGGCGCTTTGCTCGCAGTCGACGATCTGCCCGCGGAGCTGCGCCAGCGCGTGCTCGATCGGGCGGAGGGCAATCCGCTTTTCGTGGAGGAAGTCGTGCGCATGCTGATCGAGGAGGGGCTGGTAGAGCGGCGCAACGACCGCTGGGTGGCGCTACCGGAGGCCGCCGAGGTCCGCGTCCCGGACAGCGTGGAGGCGCTCATCCGCGCCCGGCTCGACACGCTGCCGACGCCCGAGCGCGCGACGCTACAGGCGGCCGCGGTTGTAGGACGCATCTTCCAACGCTCGGCTGTTGCGGCGATCGCGCCGGGCACGGATCCGAATCCGCTGCAGCAGCACCTCGAGGACGCGATTCTGCGCGACCTGATCACCGATGAGCGGTCGGCGGACGAGCCGACATTCCGCTTCCGCCACATCCTGATTCGAGACGTCGCCTATGCCACTCTGCCCAAGGCCCGTCGCGCGGAGCTTCATCGGGGAGTGGCCGAATGGCTGCGCGCATGGGCCGGCGATCGGATTGACGAGTTCGTCGAAATCGAGGCTTATCACCTCGAGCAATCGGTCCAGCTCGTCGCCGAGCTGGAAGGCGCGGTCGACACCGAGCCGCGGGAGCGCGCCGCGGGCGCGATGTTGAAAGCCGGCCGGCGCGCTCTCGGCCGCGACGACTTCCGGGCCGCGCGATCGTTCGCCGAGCGCGCGCTGGCTCTCGACCTTGAAGCCGTAGACACCCGACTCGACGCCGAGGCCCTCCTGATCGAAGCGCTCTTCCAGATGTCCGAGTTCGCCCAGGCGGCAGATCGGGCTGCAGTGCTGGAACCGGCTGCCGAGGCTGCGGGGCGCAAGGATCTTCAGGCGCACGCAGTGTTCGTCATGGCGCGCGAGATCTGGCTGCGCCTCGGAACAGCCGATGCCGATGCGGCGCGCCTGGAGATCGAACGCGCCCGACAGCTGGCAATCGAAGGCGGCGACGACATCACGCTGGCGCGCGCCCTGGAATACCTGGGTCACAGCGGCTATTGGGTGGGCGATTTCGATACTGCGCTGCGTTGGTGGGATCAATTGCGCGCTCACTACATTCGCCTCAACCAAACCAGCCGGGAAGCCGAGGTGCTCGTGCTCATGGCGCGCATCTACTCGCAACGGGTCGATCCCCAGAAGCAGCGCGAGCTGTTGGCAGAGGCGCGCGAGCTGGCCGCGCAGGGACCGAGTCGGCTTGCTCGGGCGCGCGTTGAGCGGGCCTATGGGTCGGCGCTGATCCTGGCCGGCTCATGGGACGAGGCCGACGAGGTACTGGGTCCCCTCGCCGGCACACTCGAGGAGCTCGGCGATCTGGTCGAGGCCTACGCCGCCGAGGTGTTCATGGGCGACATGGATTTCTCCAGAAGGCGACTTGACGAGGCTCTTGCCCACTACGAACGGGCCCTGCCCTTCGTCATGGAGCACGCCGGATACCGGCCGGAAGTGGAACGGCGTTTCGCCCTGCTCTGCCTCGAGCGCGGCGATGTCGAAGCTGCCGAGCGACATGCCGAGGAAGCTGTCGGGATGGTCGTCCCGGACGACATGTTCACCCTCGCCTCGACACGGACGGACCTCGGAGTCGTTCGTGAGCGGCAGGGCCGCCTGGAGGAGGCCGAGGC
>DASQLS010000249.1:0-5902 GCA_035629915.1 Candidatus Limnocylindrales bacterium
GCCGGCATCGTTCAACGGCCCGTGCCCCGGGACGGCGGCGGACGTCGTCGGCTCGGACGGCCAGCCGCTCCGCGGGGAGGCCGGCGAGCTCGTGATCCGGCGGCCGCAGCCGGGCCAGACCCGCGGCTTCTGGAACGATCCGGAGCGGTACGTCGAAACGTACTGGAGCCGCCATCCCGGGATCTGGGTCCATGGCGACTGGGCGATCGTCGACGACGACGGCTACTGGTACATCCACGGCCGATCTGACGACACGCTCAAGGTGGCGGGCAAGCGCGTCGGCCCGGCCGAGGTCGAGAGCGCAGCCGTCGCCCACAAATCCGTGCTCGAGGCCGCGGCCGTAGGCGTGCCCCACGAAGTGAAGGGCGAAACGATCGTCGTTTTCGTGCGCCTCCGACCGGGTGAGTCGGATGACCCTGACCTGCGCCGCGCGATCAGCGACAAGGTGGTCGAGCAGATGGGCAAGGCACTCAGGCCGGAGGCGGTCTACGTCGTGACGGACCTGCCTCGGACGCGGTCAGGCAAGGTCATGCGCCGCGTCGCGCGTGCTGCATACCTGGGCAGCGATCCGGGCGACCTGTCCGCGCTCGAGAACCCGCTCGCAGTGGAATCGATACGCAACGCGTCGCTCACGCGACAGATAGACGGCTAGACGGCAGTTAGGCTTCGCGCCCATGGACGCGACGGCGACCGAGTTCCGTGTGCTCGGTCCGATCGAGGTGGTCCGCGACGGATCGGTCATGCCGCTCGGCGGGCCGCGCCAACGGGCCCTGCTGGCGCTGCTGTTGATCGAGACCGGCCGCATCGTCGCGAGCGACAGGCTGATTGATGAGCTTTGGGCAGGCGAGCCGCCGGAGGGTGCAACAACCACGCTGCGGAGCTACGTCTCGCGCCTCCGCCAGTCGCTCGGGGAGAGCGCGCCGATCATTGGAACATCGACCGGATATCGGCTCGACATCGATGGGCACCACCTTGATGCGGCGCAGTTCGAAGGGCTGATTCGAGCCGCCGATGAGGGACTCGCGGCCGGGCGCCTGCGTGCTGCGCGAGATGGCTTCGCGGAGGCGCTGACCCTGTGGCGTGGCCGTCCGTTTGCCGACCTCTCGGACGACGGAGGTCTCGCCGTCGAAGCCGACCGACTCGAAGAGCTGCGCCTTCACGCGCTGGAGGAGCGCATCTCGGCCGATATCGAGCTTGGCAGGTCGCCCGAGCTGATCGACGAGCTCGAGGCACTTGTCCGACGCCACCCGTATCGGGAGCGAATGTGGCGCTCGTTGATGCTGGCGCTCTTCCACTCTGGCCGCCAGACCGATGCCCTGGCCACGTACCACCGGGCACGGCAGATGCTCGATGAGCAGTTCGGCGTCGAGCCCGGCGATGACCTGCGCGCCCTGGAAGGCGCAATCCTGCGCGGCGAGGTAGCCCCGATCGCGCGTGCCCAGCGACGCGAAAACCTCCCCGTGGCATTGACCACATTCGTCGGACGCCAAGCCGCGATAGCCGATCTCGTGCAGATTCTCGGCACAGGGCGGATGGTGACTCTCACGGGCGTCGGAGGGGTCGGCAAGACACGGCTGGCGGTGGAGGTGGCGCGAGCCGCGGCCGCGATCGCTCCGGATGGCGCGATCTTTGTCGACCTGGCGCCAATCATCGAGCCGACTGGCGTCGTGCGCGCGATCGCGCGCGCACTCGACACTCGCGAGCAGTCCGGCGCGCGCGAGCTCGATCAGGTGTCGACCGAGCTGCGGCGCTCGAGGATGCTTCTCGTTCTCGACAACTGCGAGCACCTCCGAGATGCTGTGGCCGACGTGGTCGCCCCGATCCTGCAGGCCTGCCCGGAGGTCCGCGTGTTGGCCACCAGCCGATCGTTGCTTGGTATCAACGGCGAGATCGACTATCCAGTCGCGCCGCTCGAGGAGGCCGAATCGATCCAGCTGCTGCTGGAGCGGATGCGGACTGCACGACCCAGCGCCGATTTCGATTCGGAGAGTGAGGCCGCCGCGCGGATCTGCCGCGACCTGGACGGGCTGCCGCTCGCCCTCGAGCTTGCTGCAGCCAGGGCGAAGGTGCTCTCGCCAAGCGAGATCGCCGCCCGACTCGACGATCGGTTCCGTTTCCTGGTTTCGTGGCGACGCGTGGCTTCGGCACGCCACCAGACCCTGAGGCACGCGATCGATTGGAGCTTCGAGCTTCTCTCCGAGCCCGAACAGGAGCTGTTCGCTCGACTGGCCACCTTTGTCGGCGGCTTCACGCTCGAGTCCGCAGCCACTTTTCTCGGCGGTGACGAGGGGCGGTCCCTCGACTCGATCGACCGGCTGGTTGATGCGTCGCTCGTGGTCGTGTTGCCGGCCAGCCCGGAAACGCGCTATCGGATGCTCGAGACGGTGCGCCAGTACGCCGTCGCTCGCCTGGACGAGGGTGGTGCCGCCAGAGCGGCGCGCGACCAGCACGCGGCCTATTTCCGAGCCCTCGCGGAGCGCGCCGAGCCCGAGCTTTCGACTGGTGCGCAGGCGACCTGGTTCGCGCGCCTCGACGCCGAGCACGACAACCTGCTGGCGGCGCTGACTCACGTAGCGGACGGCGCAAGCGATCCCAAGTCGTTGCTCTCGTTCACTGTTGCGCTGACGCGCTTCTGGTACGTCCGCGGCTACCTCGGTGAGGCGCGCGAGCGGCTCGAGCGAGCCCTGGAGGCAAGCGGCGATGCGCCCCCCGCGCTCAGGCGCCGCGGCCTGACTGCAGCCGCGTCGATCGCGCTGCTGCAGGGTGACTACGACGCCGCCACCCGGCTGGCGGAGTCGAGTCTCGTCGCCGCGCGCGAGACGGGCGAGGACCGACTGGTGGCGAACGGCTTGAGCAACCTGGGTGCGATCCTGCTCGCCGCGGGCGACAACGAGCGCGCCGGTTCGCTGCTGGCGGAGGCGGTCGACCGGGCGCGCGAGGTCGGCGATCGGCGAATCCTGGCCCTGTCGCTGAACAACCTGGCCGACCACGCCCTGACAACGGCAGACTACGAGGGCGCCGAGCCGCTCTTTGCCGAGAGCCTCGACCTGCTCCGCGAGCTGGGCGACACCGCAAACGTTGCCCGCTCGCTCTTCAATCTTGGGGCAGTCGCATTGAGGCGTGATCGGCTGGACGAGGCGGGCGACCGGTTTGCCGAGGGCCTGGCCGCGGCGCGGGCAGCCGGAGACAAGGAGGACATCTGCTGGTGCCTGCTCGGCCTGGCGGCCCTGGCCGCACGGCGCGAGCGAGGCGAACGAGCGGCCGAGTTGATTGGTGTCGTTACGGCGCTGCTGAAGGAGATGGGCGCGGCGTTCAAGCCGTTCGAGCGCACGCTGCACGACGAGGCGCAGGAGCGCGCGCTGGCTTTGCTCGGCGAGCAGGAGTTTGAAGCCGCTCGCGCGCGCGGCACGGCTCTTTCCCTCGACGACGCACTGGAGCTCGCTGCCGCCGCCTAGGCCACCCGTTGCAGCGCGTGCAACGGGATTGCAACCGCCCTTCGCCAGCATCAGTGGCGATGAACGATCCAGCCCAGAACACCCGCGACTTCGCGGGGGCCATAGCGCGAGGCGACTCGCTGGCCGCCTCGAGTTCGTACACGAGTGACGCCCTCCTTCAACCGCCGAACGCGGTCGCCGTAGCCGGCCGAGATGCGATAGCCGCGTTCTGGAGGGCCGGGCTGGACAGCGGCGTCAGGGACATCGAGCTGACTCCATCAAGCGAGCGCGTCCACGAAGGCTTCGCATTCGAGCTCGGCGTCTACGTGATGCGCATCGAGACGCCCGAAGCGGACTCGGTCGTCGATCGGGGCCGTTATCTGCTCGTTCACGAGCGGCAGGCCGACGGGTCGTGGCTCTACGCCGTCGAGATGCTCAGTCCCGACCTCTCCGCGGAGGTGCGGACCTGATGGCCATGCACGAGTACTGCGGCATCAGCTTCTAGCGCTGAGGCCGAGAAGGGAGATCACAGTGGTTTCGAAGATCGACAAGGTCACCTCGGTCCTGGTGCTGTCGCTGATCCTCGCCGCGTGCGGTGGGGCGGCCCCACCAGCCGCGAGCTCGGGGAGTGGCGACGGAGTGGGCGGTCCGATTGGCGGATTGCCCACTCAACCCGGGCAGGTGGCTTCGGCGATCGACTCATGCGCGCTGCTGAGCGATGAGGAGATCGAGGCCGCAACCCAGGAAGGCGTGAGTGAGCGGCGCGTCAGCACCCTGACCCAGGTCTTTCCCTCCGTCTGCGACATCGTGCTCGACGGTGGCGGGTCGCTCACAGTCGGGGTCCGATCCCCTGGCGGCCGCAACATGTACGAAACATCGTTCGAGCCGTTCATCGGCGTCACCGAGGCTCTTGACGAGACAGTCACCGGACTCGGCGACAAGGCAGCGCGGTCCGGTGAGAGCGAGATCATGGTCCTCGCGGGCGACGTGCTCTTCGATATCCACTTCATCGGTGCCCGTCCCGACAAGCTTCCCGCCGTCACCTACCTTGCTGAGCGCATCCTCGCCCGGCTGCCGTGCCTTGCTACCGGATGCCCCGCCATGACCGTTCCACCGGCACCGACCATCGGCCCACCGACACCGTCCCCCACGCAGCTCACCGTTGACCCGGGATCTCTTCCCTCTACCGGTGCGCGCGCTCGCGTGGTCAACCTGTTCACCGAGAACGACCAGCCGGTAGATCTCGAGGTATACGCGTGGACCTACTCGGACGCCGAGATGAGAGAGGTCCCGGCGCTGGTGGCAACCGTGCCCTACGGGCAGGCAAGTGACTGGTTCAACCCTGGTCTGGCGCAAACGCCGTTCAGCGAAGAGCCGTACACCAAGGTAACCATCGAGCGCAGCGGCGGACCACGCGACCCGTTCACTCCCCTGGCGGGAGTCGGCGAGTTCCTCGGCCCCGGCACGGTCACCACGATCTCTGTATGGACCGAGGAGTTGTTCGAGGATGAATTCAACGCGTGGGTTCAGACGATCTACGCCGAGCATCCTGAGTACGAGGTGCCTGACGCGCCAGAAGGCAAGGGCCTCCTCGTCACTCGCCTCCACGGGCTTCTCGCAGAGGAAGAGTCGCCTTTCCTGTACGCGAGTATTGGAGACGGCTGCCTCGAGAGCCCGCTCGGACGGTCGGATCCGGAAATTCCCAATACGCAGCCAATCGCCAACGACCTCGCCTTGCCTCTTGGACAGCACACGCTGACCGTGCACGAGGCAGCGGCCTTGGGCGAGCTTCCGACGTGTGCCGACAAGGCACTCGGACCTGGCGTCCCCATCACGGTCGCGGAAGGTGATCGATTGATCCTGTTTCCGTACCGCTTGCCCGGCGCGACGGAAATCTCTCAACTCGTGCTGCCATTCGATTGACCCGGTTCGTGTCGAAATCGCCGCCCGCAGGCCCAGTGATCGGCGCATCATCTGCGCGGGGGATAGGCATTAGGGAGGTACAGACTTGAGCATCATTGCCTGGCTGGTCGTCGGCGCGGTCGCCGGTTACGTGGCCAACTATTTCCTTGGCACCCGCAACGGTCTGATCATGACCATTGGGTTCGGGATCGTCGGCGCGATCGTGGGTGGAGCGGCCTGGTCGTACATCCAGAACCGCACGTTCGACTTCAACGCAATGCTGAGTGGCATTGACATTCCGTCGATCGTCGCGGCCATCGTTGGAGCGGTTGTTCTTGGCGCTCTCGGCGGCTGGTGGAGCAAGCGCAACGCCGCGGTGTAACGCCGGCCGAGCCTAGACTCCGGTCCTGGTGAGTGAGAGAGGCAATCAGGACCGGATAACCAGCACATCCAACCCACGCATCAAGGCGGCCGCGCGACTGCGCGGCCGCCGCGAACGTGACGCGCACGGACTAACCCTGGTCGACGGGGTGCGCGAAACGCTGCGCGCCATGTCCGGCGGGGCG
>DASQLS010000250.1:0-5786 GCA_035629915.1 Candidatus Limnocylindrales bacterium
GGCCGGCGCCGAACACGCGGTCGAGTACGCCGCCGCGATCCTGTCGGCTGGCAAGCCGCTCGTGGGCCACGAGGTCAAGCAGCTGCTCGTGTGGGAGCTGTCGCGGCGCGATCCGAGCGCGACCGGCAACGTCCTGGGCGAGGCCCGCAGCCTGCCAGGGGTCGCGCTCGACACCCAGATTGCCGCGTACATCCTGAATGCCGCGCTGCGCAGCCAGACCCTGGCGAGCATCGCGTCCGAGAGGCTCGAGATCGAGCTGCCGCCCGACGGAGCGCTGGGCGGTGCCGAGCACGCCGCCGTACAGGCCGCGGCGGTCGCGGCGGCGCGCGAGCCGATCGACAGCGACCTGATCGAGAACGCGGGACTCGCGCGCCTGTTGCGCGAAGTAGAGCTGCCACTTATCCCGGTCCTGGCCGCGATGGAGGCGGCTGGCGTGGCGATTGACCGTGAGGCGCTCGGTCAGCTGTCGTCGACCTTCAGCACAGAGATCGCCCGGCTCGAGCAGGAGATCTTCACCGACGTCGGTCACCAGTTCACCATCGGCAGCCCCAAGCAACTCGAGCAGGTCCTGTTCTACGAGCTAAACCTGCCGCGCGGCCGGCGGACGAAGACCGGCTTCTCAACTGACGCGACCGTTCTCGAGGAGCTGCGGCCGGCGCATCCTGCGATCGACAAAATTCTCGACTGGCGGATGTACACCAAGCTGCGCAGCACGTACGTCGAGGCTCTCCCGCTGCTGTTGGATCCGACGACCGGCCGGCTGCACACCACCTTCCACCAGGCCGTCGCGACGACCGGCCGGCTGAGCTCGACCGATCCGAACCTTCAGAACATCCCGATCCGCTCCGAGCTCGGCCGACGGATCAGGCACGCGTTCGTGGCCGGCGACCCCGATCTCGTGCTGCTGGCCGCGGACTACAGCCAGATCGAGCTGCGCATCCTGGCGCACGTCTCGGGCGATATCCACCTCAAGGAGGCGTTCGAGCGGCGCGCCGACATCCACCGCGAAACGGCCGCTCGGGTGCTCAAGAAGGATCCTGCCGACGTGACGAGCGATGAGCGATCGATGGCCAAGATGGTCAACTTTGGGCTGGCCTACGGCATGAGCGACTTCGGGCTGTCGAGTCGGGCGAACATCCCGCGAGCGGAGGCGCAGGAGTTCATCAACAGCTACTTCGCTGCCTACTCGGGCATCTCCTATTACATGATGCATATCAAGGAAGTAGCGCGGGAGCAGGGATACGTCTCGACGCTGTTCGGCCGTCGTCGCTGGATCCCCGAGCTATCGGCGCGCAACTCGGCGCTGCGCGGGGCAGGGGAGCGGATGGCAATCAACATGCCCATCCAGGGCACGGCCGCGGACATCGTCAAGATCGCCATGATCCGGCTTTACGACCGACTCATCCGCGAGGGCGTGCGTACGCGCATGCTGCTCCAGGTCCACGACGAGCTGCTGCTCGAGCTGCCGCGCTCCGAGGTCGATCAGATCGCGCCGATCGTGCGCGAGGAGATGGAGAGTGCTGTCACGCTCGATGTGCCGCTCACCGTCGATCTCAAGAGCGGCGACGATTGGGAGTCGCTGACGCCAATGCTTACCGCGGACGGAACCGCCTAGGTCGCGACCTGCTCGACGGTCGCGCCAACCTCGCGCTCGGCCGGCAGCGTCGATCGTGCCGCGTGGTAGACCGCCCGAGCGGCGAACAGCTCGTTGAGCTCGCGGTCGGCATCGCTGAAGAATTCGGCCCGATATGCGGCGTCGGAGAGTGCCGACACGGTGAAATACAAACCCGAGAACGCGCCCAGAATGAGCGACACGATCAACAGCTCCCCGGTCAGGGCGATGGTCTCGCCAGCCACCGCGGTGCTGTACAGCGGCGTCACCGGCCGGCCGATCCAATCAGCCTGGATCGGGGCAGGCACGAGCAATAACCCGAACACGATCAGCGCGATCTGCACGGCGAAGGTGACGAGGACGATCTGGATGCCCTGGCCGAAGGCGATCAGCGTGCCGATGTTGACCCACTCGTGCCAGCGCAACGGAACCGCCGGCGGGTGGGCGTCGCGCACGAGCGGAACGAGCGGCTCCGCGGGCGTGCCGGCAGCCGACGCGAGCGTCTCGGTCCACGGCCGATCGGATCCGACCGAGCGCCGGATCTCCGGAACGAGACGTCCGATCAGGAAGGCGAGTGACAGGCCGAGGAAGAACAGCAGGATGGTCACGATCGACTGCCAGCTGAGCGCCGCCATGACCTGCCACGTGGTGCTCGACAGGAACGTGAAGGCAATGAAGACCATCAGCAGCGGCAGCGCGCGGGTGAGCAGCCGGCCGAGGCTGCCGAGCTGGACGCGGGCACGGCGAAGCGCCCAGAGCAGTGACCCGACCAGCCCATACGACGTGGCGACGTAGACGATCGCCAGGAACAGCGCGCTCTCGATAACCGCGACGACGGCGTCGGTCACCTGGAAGCCGATCAACAGAGGCGGCAGCGCGGGAATGATCAAGAAGGCGGCCACCTCGACGTAGCCGACGCGGTCGGGCAGCGACAGCCAGGGCCGGCCGCGCACGATGTTGACCAGCGCCCAGCCACCGATCACCAGCGCGGCCGCTGCGAGGATCGCGAGCAGGTTGATCTCGAACGACCAGGCGAAGCTGGCGGTCATCAGCAACGTGACCGCCACGTAGACCACCAGGATCGGCGCCGCGCGTCGCAGCACGACCCGTGTCGGCGAGTGGTTGGCGACGAAGTGCGGCACGCCCTGGGCCACGAACCATGACTCAACGCCGCGGATCGTCGTGCTCGTGTCGGGTTCGGTGACGCTCACCGGGTCAAGGTACGTTCGTCGAAGGCCGAGGGCAAATAGACTCACGTTCCATGCCCGAGTTACCCGAGGTCGAGACGATCGCGCGCGAGCTGCGCCCGCTGATCGTCGGCCGAACAATCACCGCTGCCTGGCTCGATTGGCCGCGCCAGGTCAAACACCCCGCGCCCGACGAGTTCGTCGAGCAGGTCCGTGGGCGTTTGATTCTTGCCATTGACCGGCGCGCCAAGTGGTTGGTCGTGTCGCTCACCGGCCGCCAGGGCGCCGACTCGATCGGCGACGACGCCGTGCTGGCGATCCAGGTCAAGATGACCGGCCAGCTCGACGTAGTCCATCCTGACGCGCCACACGACAAGCATGTCCACGTTCGCTTCTGGCTCGACGACGGGAGTGAGCTGCGCATGCGAGACACACGCAAGTTCGGGCGCGTCGGGCTGTATCGCCGCGACGAGGCAGGTTCGGTGCTCGGCGCCGGCGACGTCGGCAGTCTGTTCGACGCGTTCGGGCCAGAGCCGCTCGACGACGCCTTCTCACTCGGCGATTTCCGCCGCCGCCTTCGCGCCCGGCGGGCGCGCCTGAAGACGCTGCTGATGGACCAGGGCTTCCTCGCAGGGGTGGGCAATATCTACGCTGACGAGGCGCTGTGGCGCGCCCGCCTCCACCCGTTGCGCAGCGCGGCAGGTCTGCAGCCGTACCAGGAGCGGGCGCTGTACACGTCGCTGCGCGACGTGCTCGGCGAGGCCATAGAACGCCGCGGCTCGTCAGTCGACGACTATCGCGCGCCGGAGGGCCGCGGCGACATGCAGAACTTCCTGAACGTCTACGGCCGTACCGGCAAGCCGTGTCCGCGCTGCGGCAGGCCGACTCGGCGCATGGTGATCGGCGCGCGGAGCACCCACTTCTGCTCGTGGTGCCAGCGCCTGCCGCAGCGCGAGCGGAGCGCGTCCGTCAAATCGCTGCTCGCCGGCGTCCGCTAGCGCCGGACCGAGAGCAACACGAATGGCAATCCTCAGGCTATCTGCTGTGCGCCGCGAGATCGGCACGCTGGTGATCCTTGATTCGGTCACCGGTGCGATCGCGCATGGCGAGAAGGTCGGCCTCGTCGGCGCCAACGGAGCGGGCAAAACGACGCTGCTGCGCATTGCCGCCGGCAACGAGCAACCCGACTCTGGCCACGTCACGCGTCGAAAGGACCTGGCGGTCGGGTTGCTCGCCCAGGAGGCCAATCTGGATCCGGCGTTCGCCCTCGCAGCGGATCTGCGCTCGGCCGTCCGCTCCGGAGCAGGGCCGCTCGAGCAGATCGAGCGCCGGCTCGCGGAGCTGGAGCATGCCGGCGCCGAGGGCGTGGAGTCCAATGAATATGCGTCGCTTCGCGATTCCTTCGACGCTCGCGGCGGGTATTCGCTCGACGTCAGGGTCGACTCGACGCTTTCCGGACTCGGCTTTGACCGCGCCGACTGGGGCCGTCCGGTCAGCGAGCTGTCGGGTGGTCAGCAGACGCGCGCGGCGCTGGCGCGACTGCTCGTCGCCGAGCTGGACCTGCTCATGCTCGACGAGCCGACCAACCACCTCGACGTCGGCGCCATCGAATGGCTGGAGACCTCTCTCGCCGAACGGGACGGAGCGCTCCTGGTCGCGTCGCATGACCGCGCGTTTCTCGACGCCGTGGTTGGCCGCGTTTGGGAGCTGCGGGATCGGCGCCTGACCGCGTTTCGCGGCAACTACGCGGCGTTCCTTACCCAGCGCGAGGAGCGTGACGCAAGGGCGCGCAAGGATACGGACACCCTCAAAGATCAGATCGAGCGCGAAAAGGAGCTCGTCCAGCGCTACCGCAGCCACCGCAAGTACTCGAAGATGCACGAGCACGAGCGGAGGCTCGAGGCGCTCCAGGTGCAGGCGAGCGAGGTCCCGACGAAGCATCGCTCGGGGGTGCTCTCTCTCGGCGGCATGCTCAACGGAGGAGCGAGCAGCGCACCTGCACGGTCAGGCGAGGTGGTTGTCGGCCTGGAAGGCCTGGCCGCCGGTTACGACTCGAAGCCGGTCGTGCGGGTCGAGCGTCTCGAGGCGCGCCGCGGAACCAGGATCGGCCTGGTCGGACCCAACGGCTCGGGCAAGACGACCCTGATGCGCACCATCGCCGGCGACCTTGCTCCGATCGACGGCCGCCTGGTGCTCGGGCAGAAGGTGCAGGTCGGCTACCTGGCCCAGATCCGGCGGATGCCGATGCCCGGCACGACAGTTCTCGAGACGCTGACCACGGGTAGCGGTCTGGATGACGGGCCGGCGCGCTCGTACCTGGCGCGCTTCCTGTTTCGCGGCGACGACGCGTTCAAGCCCGTCGCGAACCTGTCCGGCGGCGAGCGGTCGCGCCTGGAGCTCGCCCTTGTCGGCCTCCAGGCGGCCAACCTGCTGCTGCTCGACGAGCCAACGAACCACCTCGACATCCCGGCGCGAGAGGCACTCGAGTCGTTCCTGCGCGATGCTGCGGGTACCGTGATCGTCGTGTCTCACGACCGGCGGCTGCTCGACGCGGTATGCACGGAGCTGTGGGTCGTCGAGGCTGCCTCCGCCGGCACCCCGGCGCGAGTGGCTCGCTTCGACGGCGGCTTCGCAGCCTGGCGCGCGGCGCAGGCGGCCGGATGGTCGGTCGAGTCCGCGCTCAACGCCTCCCTGCCGGCGATCGACCGGGCACCCACCAAGGCCGCCCCGCCACCGGCCGCGCCGAAGAAGACGCGCCGACCGGCGGTCCAGACGCTTTCCAAGGATGCGTATCGCCGACGCCGCCAGGTCGTCGAGGACGATCTGACACGTCTCGGCTTGCGCAAGACTCAGCTCGAGCTGGCGCTCGGCGATCCCACGATCCAGTCCAACTTCGTCGAGCTGCGCCGCGTCTCGAGTGAGCTGGCCGACGTCGACGCCGCTCTCGCCCAGGCCGAGGATGCATGGCTGACCCTGGCCGAGCAGGC
>DASQLS010000251.1:0-8491 GCA_035629915.1 Candidatus Limnocylindrales bacterium
CGCCACCACCGAAAGCGCCGGTCAGCTCGGTCGAGTCGGGCCCGCCCTCGCGGGTACGAACGCTGATCTTGGTGCGCTCGCCGGTCTGGCGGAAGAGGATCATCAGCTCGGCCGAGTCCGACTGGCTGAGCAGGTCGCTGAGTCCCTCGGCGTCCGCGGGGCCGGCGCCGGTGACGGCGTAATCGGCTTCGTCGAGACTGGCCCACACCAGCCGTCCGTCGAGCTCCGAGTCGAGTGTGCCCAGAACGCGACCGAACAGCTTGAGCTGCCGATTGGGCTTGGTGCGGTAGATGAGCCGCGCTGTCTCGCTGAGCGGCGCTCCAGCGGCGACCAGCTCGGCGGCGACACGCAGCGTGCGCGGCGTCACGTTGGGATGCTGGAAGTTGGCCGTGTCGATCACCACACCGGCCATCAGGTTGGCCGCGATCGTGCCGTCAAGCGCATCGAGCGGGACGCCGAGCGCGGGCATCAACAGGGTGTTCATCTCGCACGTCGCCGCGGCGGTGGCATCTATCCAATCGACGACGCCGAAGCCCGGGTTCGAGATGTGGTGATCGATGTTGACGATCGGCACGCGGCCGAACAGCTCGGCGTTGCGAGCCAGGACCGGCCCGATGCGCTCCAGGTCGCCGCAGTCGCCGACCACGATCAGGTCGTAGTCGCGATCCGGTTCGGGATCCTGCCGGAACCGGTCGATATGGGGCATGAAGCCGTACATCGGCGGTACGGGATCGGCGCACACCGGTGTCGCGTTGCCGCCCAGGTACTCCACCGCGAGCGCGAGGGCCAGCGCCGATCCGAGCGCATCGGCCTCCGGGTTCTCGTGGCAGACGGTGAGCACGTTCCGCGCCTTTGAGATCCGTGCGACGACCTCGCTCGGGACCGCGGCAACATCGTCCGGCCTGAGCGAGTTGAGGGCCATGCTCGACTGAGCCACTGTCATGCCTCTTCCACCTTCGCGCTCTCTACGCTCTTCTCGGCCTGCTCGCGCGCCGCATCCTCGTGCGCGGCAGTGCCGAGCGGAGTTGGCAGCGTTTCGGCGGCGCCGTCGATCTCCCCTGCCCCACCATGCTCGAGCTCGTCCAGGATGTGCAGCAACCGAGTGCCACGCTCGGCCGTCTCGTCCTCCTTGACGTGCAGCGCGGGAATCCGCTTGAGCCGTAGGCGCCCGAGACGCCGACGAACGAATGGCATCGCGTGCGAAAGGGCGCGCAGAGTCGAACGCTTCTCGTCGGGCGTGCCTATGACTGACACCCATACGTTGGCGTGGCTCAGGTCACGCGACACGTCGACGCTGGTGATCGTCACGAAGCCAATGCGCGGATCATCGACCTCGCGTCGAATGACCTCGCTTATCTCCTCGCGCAGCAGCTCGTCCAGCCGCGCCGTGCGCTCACTCATTTCCGTCGTTGCTTGCCGACCCTAAGCCGAGGCGACGCGCGAGACCATCTGCTTGCTGAAGCACTCGATGATGTCGCCCTCCTCGATCTCGTTGAAATCGGCCAGGCCGATACCGCACTCGTAGCCGGTCTCGACCTCGCGGACGTCGTCACGGAAGCGCCGCAGCGATTCGATCCGATCGGTGGTGAGGAGCTTGCCGCCGCGATAGAGGCGAGCGCCGCCACGAATGATGCGGCCGTCGGTCACGTAGGAGCCGGCGATCACGTTGCGTCCGGCGCGGAAGATCTGGCGCACCTCGGCGCGGCCTTCGACGACCTCGATCTCCTCCGGCTCGAGCAGGCCGCGCAGTGCCGCACCCATCTCGTCGGTGAGCTGGTAGATGATGTCGTACAGGCGAACGTCGACCCCTTCGGCCTCAGCCGTGCGCCGAGCCTGCGGATCCAACTTGGTGTTGAAGCCGACAACCACTGCGTTCGAGGCCGTCGCGAGCATGATGTCGTTGTCGGTAATGTCGCCCGTTCCCTCGTGCAGGATGTTGATGCGCACCTCGTCGGTCTGCACCTGCTCGAGCGAATGGCGGATGGCTCCCAGCGAGCCCTGTACGTCAGCCTTCAGGATGACGCCCAGCTCCTTGGTCTGGCCGGCCTGGATCTGGCGGTAGAGGTCCTCCAGCGTGGCTCGGCCGGTCTGCTCCGGCGCGTTGCCGTCGCGGCGCTCCTCGATCATCGTGCGCGCCGTCTTCTCGTCGCCAACCACGCGCAGTGTGTCGCCCGCAGCAGGCACTTCGGCCAGGCCGAGGATTACGGCCGGCGAGGAAGGCCCTGCCTTGGTGATCCGCTCGCCGCGGCTGTTCTGAAGCGCGCGGACGCGGCCGTATGTGTCACCGACGACGACGATGTCGCCGACGTTGAGCGTGCCGGTATTGACCAGGACGGTCGCCACCGGGCCGCGGCCCTTGTCGAGCTCGGCTTCGACAACCGTGCCGATCGCCGGACGATCTGGATTGGCCTTGAGCTCCTGCACGTCGGCCACGATCAGGATCGTGTCGAGCAGGTCCTGGATACCGGTGCCGTCGCGTGCGCTAACGGGCACGAGCGGCACGTCACCGCCGTACTCCTCGATCGTGATGCCGTGCTCGGTGAGCTCGGTCTTGACTCGATCGGCGTTGGCATCGGCCTTGTCGATCTTGTTGACGGCGACGACGATCGGCACCTTGGCTGCACGGGCGTGGTCGATCGCCTCAAGCGTCTGGGGCATGACACCGTCGTCGGCGGCCACCACGAGAACCGCGATATCAGTCACCTTGGCGCCGCGGGCGCGCATGGCGGTGAACGCCTCGTGGCCAGGCGTGTCGAGAAAGACGATGCGCCGCCCGTCCTTGTCGATCTCGCTCGCGCCGATGTGCTGGGTGATGCCGCCACGTTCGCCCGCCGCAACCTCCGAGGCACGGATCGCGTCGAGCAGGCTGGTCTTGCCGTGGTCGACGTGGCCCATCACGGTGACGATCGGCGGTCGCGGCTGAAGCAGGCTCTCCTCGTCCTCTTCGTAGAGAACTTCCTTGGTCGCCTGCGGCGTGGGTGCGTCGCCGTTCGTCTCCGCTTGCTCCGGCTGTCGCGCCTCGGCGACTTCGAAGCCGAGCTCACCGGTTACCAGGCTCGCCGTGTCGCGATCGAGGGGCTGGTTGATGCTGGCGAAGATGCCGCTCTTGATCAGTTCGCGAATGATGTCCGCGGCGTTGACCTTGAGCAGCTCCGCAAGCTCTTTGACGGTTATCGAATTGGGAATGTCGACCTGGCCGCGCGCGCTCGGATCGAGCGTCTGGACGGACGAATCGGTCGAATTCTGATCTGCCGATCGACGTTGAGGTTTGCGCGGACCGCGCATGTTGCGCGTTCCACTTCTACTGCGGGCCATGGGTACCTCCCCCGTGTGATGCGTTTGTAGTTGTCGGACCAGCCGCGAGCTGAGCGCGCAGCTCGGGCGGGAGCGGCGCCGACAGGGCGCGCTCGAGCGACTTCTTCTTGATTGCCACCGTCCAGCAGGAACCATCGGCGCACAGATACGCGCCACGGCCGTGCGCTCGGCCGCTCAGGTCCAGACTGATTTCGCCATCCGGCGCACGCACGATGCGCACGAATTCGCGCTTCTGGCGTTCCGTACGGCACGCGACACAGGTGCGCACAGGAAAGCGGCGCACCGGCGCCGGCTTGCCGGGCTGGGCGCTGCCAGCCATCGACGTCATTCGGCGCCCTCGGCGGCAGCCACGGCCGTCTTGCTCTTGCTCGACTTGCGCGCTGGAGTTGCAGCCACCGCGGCGGCGACTGGCTCTTCTTCAGCGGCCTTGCGCGTGGTGCGCTTCGCGGCCGGCTTCTTGGGTGCCGCGGCCTTCTTGGCGGCACCCGGTTTCTTGCCGTCAACCGCGGGCTCGACGGCATCGGCGGCAACCTCCGCTGTCGCGTCGATCGCGCCGGCTGCCTCGGCCGCGGCCGGCTCAGCCTCCTTCTTGGTCGTGCGCTTGCGCGTCGTCTTGGCCGGCTTGGCAGCGTCGTCTGCCGCCCCGCCCTCAGCTCCTTCGGCCGCTGGCGCAGCTTCGGCCGTAACGGCTTCGACTGCGGCTTCAACAGCAGCCTCCGCAGGCGCAGCATTACCCTCCGGCGCGGCGTCATCGGCCGGTGCCGCCGGGCGTGCCGGTGCAACGTCCGAGCGGATGTCGATCCGCCAACCGGTCAGCTTCGCCGCCAGGCGTGCATTCTGGCCCTCGCGGCCGATCGCGAGCGAGAGCATCCGCTCTGGCACCGTCACGCTGGCGATGCGGTTCTCTTCATCGATGGTGACGCTGACGACCTGCGCCGGGCTGAGGGCATTGGCCACGAACGCGGCCGGGTCCTCGTTCCACGGGATGACGTCGATCTTCTCGCCGCCGAGCTCGGCAACAACCGCCTGAACGCGACCGCCACGCTGGCCGACCGTGGCGCCAACCGGGTCCAGCCCCTCCTGGCGGCTCGATACGGCGACCTTGGAGCGCGATCCCGCCTCGCGGGCGATGGCCTTGATCTCGACCGTGCCGGCGTGGATCTCGGGCACTTCCAGCTCGAACATGCGGCGCAGGAAGTTCTTGTGCGTCCGGCTGACGTAGATCAGCGGGCCCTTGGTGGTGCGTCGGACCTCGAGCACGTAGGCCTTGACGTGCTGGCCAATGCGGTAGTGCTCGGTCACGCTCTGGTCGGTCGTGGGCAGGATTGCCTCAGCGCGGCCGACGTCGAGGATCACGCCGCGCGGCTCGACGCGCGACACCGTGCCGGTGATGATCTCCGACTCGCGCTGCGCGTACTGGCCGAAGACCTGCTCACGCTCGACCTCGCGCAGGCGCTGGCGGACGAGCTGGGTGGCCATCTGGGCGTGGATGCGGCCGAAGCTGTTGGGATCAAGCTGAGCGATCGTGACCAGGTCACCGACCTTGGCGTTGGAGCTGTACTTCAGAGCGTCGGCCACGGTGAACTCGGTCTGCTCGTCCTCGACCTCTTCGACGACGTGCATCGCTCGATATGCGTTGAACTTGCCGCTGTCGGGATCGACGTCGACAAAGACGTTCTCGTTGCCCGGGGTGGTCCGGCGGTAGGAGGACTGGATCGCGTCGGCGAGGGTCGCAACCAGCTGCTCGCGGGGGATGTTCTTCTCTGCGTTCAGTTGCAGGAGCGCGCCGATAAAGTCGCGGTTCACGCTGCGCCCTCCTTCCGCTGGACTGTGTTTCCCCCGTCTAAGCGGGCTCAGCCGCATAAATAAACGTGGGGGTCACCCACGTTCAGAGGCGGCCAAAAAAGACTTGACCGAAGTATACACCGCTGCCCCGAGCCCCTCAACGATGCTAGCGTCCAGCGAGGTCGTTTGAGGAGGTCCGATGTTCCTGACAGGCACGCTGCTGAACGTCGCCGCCATCCTGGTTGGCACGACTATCGGCCTGCTCATTGGCTCGCGCATGCCCAAGCGAATGCAGGAGTCGCTCACCGACGCCCTGGGCCTGTTCGTGCTCGCCCTCGGCTTTGCTCTCACCCTGAGCCTGCTGATGGATCGAACGGCGCCGGCCGGAACAGACCTTGCCGTTCTCGGCGCGCTGCTGGCCGGGGCAGCGGTCGGTGAGCTCCTGCGCCTGTCGGATCGGCTGGACGGACTCGGCGACGCGTTCCAGCGCCGGCTGGCGCGGGGCGGTGAGCCGTCGCGCATCAGCGAGGGTTTCGTCACCGCGAGCCTCGTGTTCTGCGTCGGGCCGCTGACAATCCTCGGCTCGATCCAGAACGGCTTGACCGGCGATATCCAGCTGCTGGCGGTGAAGAGCCTGCTCGATGGCGTGGCGAGCATCGCCTTCGCGGCAGCCCTGGGCGCCGGCGTCTACCTGTCGGCCATCGTCGTTTTAGTAGTCCAGGGCGGCATCGCGCTCATCGCCTTCATCGTCGGTGGCAATCTCGATCCGACAGCGGTCGCCGCGACGAGTGCGGTCGGTGGCCTGCTGCTGCTGGGGGTCGGCCTTCGGCTGCTCGAGGTCAGACGTGTCCGGGTCGTCAACTTCCTGCCGGCACTGATCCTGGCTCCCCTGTTCATCGCCGTCGCCGATTTCATCAACAGCAATTTGGCCCTCTGACCGCACCTCTGTGCAGCGCACCACCCAATTCGATCCCCATTCGTACCCGCCGGTGCGATCGCACTAGGTCATTGCGTGTCACCACTCTTAGTGGTGTTCTTTCCATCTCGGACAGAACCAACCGAGAACTGGAATGGCGGCCCGCTTCGGCCATACCTGCGGGTCGCAGAAAGGCGGGCACTGATGTCTCCCAAAGTCTGGACAGTACGGCAGTTCGCGCTGGTCGCCGCACTGACCTTTCTCCTCTCGCTGTCGCTCGTTCCGGCAACGTCAACGGCCGCCGCCGGCCAGCTGCAGGGAACGTTCCGTGGCGAAGCCTGGGGCACGAATGGAAACGTCAAGGCCGGCGACATTTCGACACGGCTCGGACGGTCGGCGTACCAGCCGTGTGGCTGCCGTGGTACGAACGGCAACGTCCGAACCACGAGCGTTGACGAGGTCAAGGTCGGCGATGTCTTCAGCGCCGCCGGGATCGTGTCAACCGCGCAGGCGATGAAGCAGTCCGGCATGCGCGCGTTCAGTCAGACGACGTCGCGCATCGTCGCGGTCAGCGTCCTGGATGGCCTGATCACCGCCGACGCGATTGAGGCTGTCGCCACCACCATGGCAACGACGTCAGCCATTAACACGGACACTCAAGGTTCGGCCCTGGTCAACCTGAGGATCGGCGGCTCACAGGTATCCGTGGATCCCGGCACTCGCATCAACCTGGCCGGGTTCGGCTACGTCGAGATCTACAAGGTGACACGCTTCGGTAACGGCACGACCCTTCGCGGCGTCCAGGTCGACATGCTGAAGGTCGTCATCACGCTCGAAAACGCGCTCGACATCCCGGTTGGCGCGGTGATCACGGTCGGCCACGCGCGATCAGGCTTCAGCCGAACGCAGTCGCCTGCCATCCTGAGCGGAGCCGCGTGGGGCAGCGTCGCCAAGTCGGTCATAGGTGACATCGAAAACAAGGTCGGCCGAAGCGCGGCGGCGTACCTGGGCTGCTTCGCAAACGGCACGACGCACACCGGTAACAACGTCAACATCACGACGGTTCCGAACGTGCTGACGGCCAAGACCATCAAGTCCCGCATCGACGCCACGGGTCAGGCCGGCTTGGCCACGGTCACCTCGACCGCGAGAATCGAGGACGTCAATCTCCTCAACGGCATCGTGACTGCCGACGTAATCAAGGGCGTCGCGACCGCAACGGTGAACGACGCCGGCGGCTCTACCTCATTCGCCGGATCACAGTTCGTGGACCTGCGAGTCCTGGGCGTGGCGATCGGCGACGACGTCCCACCGAACACGTCGATCTCCATTCCCGGAATCGGAACCCTCACCCTGTTCGAGACGAACGCGAGCAGTGACGCCAATGACGCGAACGCGTCAGTCGACATGGTGGTCCTGGACGTCGAGCTGCCGAACTTGCTCGGGCTGCCGGTCGGGACCGAGATCAGGTTGTCTCACGCTCGAGCCACTGCCGAGTAACCCACCGCAGCGCCGCACCGAGCGGGCTGCCCAGATGCCCCGGGCCCGTACCTCATCGGCCCGGGGCAATTCCTTGTCGTGTGGGGTTCAGTAGGCGCGGGCGAACAGAACCCTCTTTGGCGACGGACGCCCGTCGACGATGCACTGGCCGGCCTCCTCGGCCGAGTCGAACGGGATGACGCGGATCGTCGCGCCGGTGTCGGCGTTGACCTGCTTCTCGCACGCGCCGTCGCCACACCACGGCGCCATCAGGAAGCCGCCCTCCTTGTCGAGGATTGCCTTGAACTCGTCGTACGAGTCGGCGAGGTGGGTGTTGTCGGCGCGGAAGTCGAGCGCACGCTGCAGGAGCGACTGCTGGTAGTCGGCCAGCCGCTGGGGAAGCTCGGCCGCAAGTGCGTTCAGGTCGATCGTCTGCTTCTCGCGATCCACTCGTCGGACCAGCACGCCCTGGTTGGCGGCCACGTCGCGCGGGCCGATCTCGAGCCGGAAGGGCACGCCACGCAGCTCCCAGTGGTTGAACTTGAAGCCGGGCGATTCCTCGCGCCAGTCCGTCTTCCAACGCAGCGGCCCTGACTTCGTCTGGACGTCCGACAGGCTGCGCTCGGCCGCTTCGACGGCCTCGGCGACAACGCGCCGGTCGTCCTCGGTCCGGAAGATGGGCACGATCACGAGCTGCGTGGGCGCCACGTTGGGTGGCAGCACGAGACCCGAGTCGTCGCCGTGAGCCATGATCGTGGCGCCGACCATGCGCGTCGAAAAGCCCCAAGACGTGCCATACGGTGACTTGCGCTGGTTGTCGCGGTCCAGGAACTCGATGCCGGCCGACTTCGCAAAGTTGGTGCCGAGCATGTGGCTGGTGCCGGCCTGGAGAGCCTTCCCATCGCGCATCATTGCCTCGATGGCGTGGCTGTAAACAGCGCCGGGAAACGTCTCGCCGCGTGACTTCAGGCCGCGGATGACCGGAATTGCCAGCCA
>DASQLS010000252.1:0-4689 GCA_035629915.1 Candidatus Limnocylindrales bacterium
ATGGGACTCGATCCCGCGAGCGCTGCCGCGCGACTAGCCGTAGACCGGTTCGCAACTAACGCCATCTGGCACTCCGACGGCCCGTGGCGTGGCACGCCGTTCTTCGCCGGCGAGGTCGAGCCGTGCATCAACGGCCGAGTCGTCGCCGTCGGCGCCTACTTTGGGCAGGACGTGTCACCGGTCGTGGAGCGGCTGCTCGGCGAGCAGATGGCAGACGGCGGCTGGAACTGCGAGCAGGAGAACGGCTCGACTCGTGGATCGTTCCACACCACGATCAACGTCCTCGAGGGCCTGCTCGAGTTCGATCAATCGAGCGGCGGCTCCGGCAGCGACTCGGCCGACGTGAAGGCTGCCCTGAGCCGTGGTCACGAATATCTGCTCGAACGAAGGTTGCTGCGCCGGCTGTCGGACGGCGAGCCGATCGATCCCGAGTTCTCGATGTTCTCGTTCCCGACCGGCTACCACTACGACGCGTTGCGTGGGCTCGGACAGCTGCGCGCGGCGGGCGTGACGCCCGACGCGCGCGTTGACGAGGCGATCGAGCTGGTGCGATCGAAGCGGGACGCCGCTGGCCGCTGGCCACGGGAGAACCCACACGAGTCGGACCTGATCAACGCCTCAACGCGCGACGTGGACTTTGGCATGAAAGAGCGCGCAGGGCAGCCCAGCCACTGGAATACCCTGCGCGCCCTGCGCGTCCTGGATTGGTACGAGGGCCGCTCCTGAGCCGCCCTCGTGCGCGGACCTACTTACGGTGGTTGTAGGTGGCCAGGCCTTCCCAGTCGCCCTTGGCGGCAAACCCGGCCTGCGCCGGCCACTTCGACAGGCTCGACGGCGGCAATGCCCCGCCGGCGGCGATGATCAGGCGCAGGTCCTCTGTGCTCGTCTTCGCCAGCTTGCTGTAAGTGGTAACGCCCCCGTCGGCCAGGATCACCTGGATGCGCGGCCCGATCCCGTTGAGCTTGGTCAGGTCGTCCGGCTTGGCCGGCTTCTCGGGAGCGGGAGCGGCCTTGGCCTTCTTGCCGTTCTTCTTGGCCTTGGCATCCGCCTTTTGCTGTAGCTTCATCAGGCCCTGCCAGTCGCCGTTCGCGGCGTACTCGGCCTGCATCGGCCAGGTGCCAATGCTTGCCGGTGCCGTCATGTCGGCACCGTGCAGGACGTTGCGTAGCTTCGGCTCACTCGAATCGGCCAGCGCCCGGTAGGTCGTGATGCCGGCCGCGGCGAGGGCCTTGGCTGACTTGTCGCCGATCCCCGACAGCTGGGTCAGGTCATCCGGCTCGCCAACCACGTCGACTTCGAAGTCGGTGACGACCTCTTCGCCGCCGAGCTGCTCAGCGGCTGGCTCGACGAGTGCTCGGAGGGCTGCGGCCTTGTCGGCCGGCAGGGTGCTCTCGATCAGCAGGCCCTTTTCTGCCCGGACGGCATCCTGGATCGTCCCGATGGATGCCTCCCAATTGCCCTGGTAGAGGATGAATAGCGCGCTCCGGCCCTTGTCGATCTCCTTGCCGACCCGCCTCATGAACTTGTCGTCGATGCCGATGTCATGGAATCGGTTGCGGAGGCCGGCGAGAACGGCGCCCGCCGCGCCGACGGCCACAGCGCCCGCAGGACCGGCGATGATCGTTCCGACGACGACGCCGAATGCACCACCGCGGATGCCGCCCTTCATCCCTCCACGGTCGCGGGTCTGGTGAACCTTGACCCGCCCTAGGCGAGTGCGATTCGCGAACGCCGCGTCCACGATCTCGACACGCTTATCCGCCTTGTCGATCGTCTGCAGCTTTTTCAGGAACCGCTTGGAGCCTTTGTCGTTCTCAAAGACGAATACGGCGAGAGTCTGCTCGAGTTCCACGGTCATCGATTGGGCTCCTCAGATGAAATCCCCGGCGTCAATACTCGTAACGTGACAAGCCGGGCGGCATCATCCGTTTCGGGCGATAAGCGCTAGCCCGCAAACTCCCGGACAGGCATCCCTCGAACGCCGACATTGGCCCGAAACAGCGACCCGGCGATCGGGTCGTCGCGGCGATCCATGTCCTCAGCCGAGGTGGTGATGAACAGCTCATCGAGGTTCGAGCCGCCAAGCGCACATGAAGTGACCTTCGGCGTCGGAAGCTCGACCTGGCCGTCGAGCCGTCCGTCGGCCAGATAGCGGCGTACCGCAAACCCGCCGTTCATGGCCACCCAAACGGCGCCCTCGGAGTCCACGGTCAGACCATCCGGCCAGCCGTCAGCGTCGTCGATGGTTGCGAAGACGCGTCTGTTGGTCAGGCCGGTCACAGCCTCGTAGTCGAACATGTCGATGCGCAGGGTCGGCGTGTCGACGTAGTAGGCGAGCGAGTTGTCGGGGCTCCAGTCAAGGCCGTTCGAGATGGTGGCGCCCTCGAATACAACGCTGACCGACCGATCGGCATCGAGGCGATACAGCGCCGCCCGTCCAGGCTCCTTATCGTACGCCATCGAGCCGCAGTAGAAGCGTCCGTCCGGGTCGCACGCGCCGTCGTTCATGCGCACGGATGCGTCGCTCCAGACGACGGGCAGCTCGGTCATTTCGCCGGTGGAATCCTCCAGCACGAAGCCGCGCTCGACGGCATAGATCCAGCCTCCTGAGCGGCGAGGACGAGCAAGGGCCGCGACGGTGCCGACGTTCTGGCGATCGACCGAACCATCCTCGGCCAGCGAAAGTACATCGCCCTCGAGCATGTCGACCCAGCGCAGTGTGGCCTGACCAGGCGACCAGACCGGGCCTTCGCCGTGGTACGCCAGCGCGTCGGTGACCTGTTCGGGGCGCATCACTGAATCGGCAGGCGCAGGCTGGACATGCCGCCGTCGACGACGAGAAGCGATCCGGTCGTCGAGGCGGACAGCGGACTGGCCAGGTAACAGATCGCATTGGCCACCT
Organism: Candidatus Limnocylindrales bacterium; assembly: GCA_035629915.1. Taxonomy (GTDB): domain Bacteria; phylum Chloroflexota; class Limnocylindria; order Limnocylindrales; family CSP1-4; genus JALYGJ01. The sequence continues at coordinate 2,903 of DASQLS010000252.1, forward strand.
CGTCGGCGCTGACGAGGCGGCCGATCGGCTGGCGCGCACGCAACGCCTCGGCGGTCTTGGCTGGATCGTCGGCAGCGGCGAGGATGCGCGCGACCCACGGCGTATCGGCCGTGCCGGGAAGGACCGCATTGACGCGGATCCCCTCGCGGACGTGGTCGGCGGCCATGGCCAGCGTCAGCGCTGCGATCGCGCCCTTGCTTGCCGAGTAGAGCGCCCGATTGGGCACGCCGACGACCGCTACGGCAGACGACGTGTTGACGATCGCCGCGCTGGGCGATTTCCTGAGATGCGGCACGGCCGCGCGCGCGACGCGGCCCATGCCAATCACATTCACGTTCAGGACGTGCTGCCACTCGGCGTCGTCATTGGCTGTCACGTCGCCAGCGGCACCGATTCCGGCGTTGTTGATGACTATGTCGAGCCGGCCCAGTCGTGCGACCACCTCGGCAACGGCGCCGTCGACTGATGCCCTGTCGGCGACGTCGCAGGCGACCGCGAGCGTCGACGGCGCCGCTCCATCAGGTTCGAGGTCGAGCACGGCCACGGAAGCGCCTCGTTCGCCGAGCAGTCGCGCGGTGGCCGCGCCGATGCCACTGCTACCACCGGTCACGATCGCGACCAGACCGTCGAACTCAGCCATTCATCAACTCCCTTCGTGGATCGACATGAATCTTGGGTGCCGCTCCCCATTCGGGCCGGCGTTTCCCGGCCAGGACGTCCGCAACCTGGTCGAGGCCGATCGTCGCCGCCACCAGCATGCGCGCATCGAACTCACCGGCCGCGAAGGTTGCGACGGTATCGGCGATCGCGCCCGACCCGCTCAGTACGCCGATCGCGGTCACGTCCTTGAGTGCCATCGAGCGACTGTCGACGAGGCTGGGCGTACCCGCCAGGCCGATGAAAACGACGCGGCCGCCAGGCTCGACAAGATCGACGGCATGTGCCGGCACATCCGGCGAGTTGGAGGCATCGACTACCGCGTCCCAGGTGAGACTGGGCAGCTTCTCGTTTGACCACACGTGCTCGAACCCGACGCGGCGCGCGAAAGCGAGCGACTCCTCGCTCCTGCCCAGCAGGTGGACCTCGCTGCCGCGCGCGCGGGCGATGAATGCCACGAGCAGCCCGATCGTGCCGGCGCCGATCACGAGCAGTCGAACCCCGGCCGCGGCTCCGGCGGCGAGAACGGCGCGCGTTGCGTTCGCGCCGGGCTCGACGAGCGCGCCCAGAGTCGGGTCGACCGAGTCCGGCAGAGCCTGGAGCGCGCCGACCGGGACGAGCAGCTGCTCAGCCAGCGCGCCCGGCCAGCCGCCTCGAATCCCGATCTCGAACCGATCGGCGCACAGGTGCTGGCGTCCCGAGAGGCACCGCCGGCATTTCCCACAGCCGAGCATCGTGTCGCCGGTCACTCGCCGCCCGAGCCAGGTTCCCTCCACGTCCGCACCAACAGAGGTCACCACGCCACACCACTCGTGGCCGATGCGCATCGGGTAGTGCGCCTGGCCGGTGTGGAGGTAGGACATCTCACCGGTGAAGATCTCTGTGTCGGTGCCACACAGCCCGGCGCGCTCGACATCAACTACGACCTCCCCGGTGCCGGCTGTCGGCGCGTCAACATCGCGAACCTCCGCTCGATGCGGAGCGGTGATCACGAACGCTCGCATCAGGCGGCGCGCGACGGCTGGTGTGACGACGTATCGTGCATTGCTGAGCGGGAACGCTAGCCCATCATCTCGTCACAGGGAACACGATGCGCAACCTCCGCAGCTCCGAGTGGTACGCCGGCCGCG